>NZ_JAWPOT010000029.1:0-48931 GCF_033344415.1 Vibrio sp. 1727 | reverse complement strand
TGTTTTACCGTGGTCAACGTGGCCGATAGTACCAACGTTAACGTGCGGTTTCGTACGTTCAAATTTTTCTTTAGACACGATCGTGTTCCTTCCTAGTTATGATTCGTCGTGATCATTATTGATCGACGACGCGCCAGAAATTGTTATTTTATGCGCCAACGCCCGTTAGCGCAATATTTGGACGCCCTGATCTCGCAAAAAGTCGTAAACTTTTTGCAGTTCAATCGTCAATTAGTAACCACGCTCTGCAATAATTTTATCTGCGAAGTTTTTCGGCACTTCAGCGTACTCGTGAAACTCCATAGAGTAAGACGCACGGCCTTGAGTTGCAGAACGTAGATCAGTTGCGTAACCGAACATTTCGGATAGTGGTACTTGAGCACGGATGATCTTAAGACCAGCCACACCTTCGTCCATGCCTTCAATGATACCGCGACGACGGTTTAGGTCACCAACAACGTCACCCATCCAGTCTTCCGGAGTGGTTACTTCGACATTCATCATAGGTTCTAGAATCACAGGTTGTGCTTCTAGTGCACCTTTCTTGAATGCCATCGAGCCAGCGATCTTAAACGCCATCTCGCTTGAGTCTACATCGTGGTAAGAACCATCAAATAGTGTAGCTTTAATATCTAGTACAGGGTAACCCGCTAGAACACCACTATTCATTTGCTCTTCGATACCTTTCGATACCGAACTGATGTATTCCTTAGGAATCACACCGCCCACGATTTCGTCTACGAATACGAAACCTTCACCAGGCTCAGAAGGCTCAAGTTTGACCCAAACATGACCGTATTGACCACGACCACCTGATTGACGAACAAACTTGCCTTCAACTTCCGCTTTACCACGAATGGTTTCACGGTAAGCAACCTGAGGTTTACCAACGTTACAATCAACGCTGAATTCACGCTTCATACGATCAACGATAATGTCTAGGTGAAGTTCACCCATACCTGAGATCAGAGTCTGACCTGATTCGTCGTCCGTTTCCACGCGGAATGATGGATCTTCCGCTGCTAGTTTACCTAGCGCGATAGCCATTTTCTCTTGGTCTGCCTTAGAACGAGGCTCTACAGCAATCTGAATAACTGGTTCAGGGAACTCCATGCGCTCTAGAATCACTTTGTGGTTCTGATCACACAGTGTGTCACCTGTTGTTACGTCTTTCAGACCGATAGCAGCTGCAATATCACCAGCGCGAACTTCTTTCACTTCTTCACGCTTATTCGCATGCATCTGAACGATACGACCGAAACGCTCTTTCTTCTCTTTTACTGAGTTGTAAACAGCGTCACCCGAGTTTACAACACCGGAGTAAACACGCATGAAAGTTAGCGTGCCCACGAATGGGTCAGTCGCAATCTTAAACGCTAGCGCTGAGAAAGGTTCGTTGTCGTCAGCATGACGCTCAACTTCATTTTCTCTTTCGTCGACACCTTTAATTGCAGGTACGTCAACAGGCGATGGCAAGAACTCAACTACTGCATCCAGTACCGCTTGAACACCTTTGTTCTTAAACGCACTACCACAAGTAGCCAGTACGATTTCGTTATTTAGTGTGCGAGTACGTAGAGCTTGTTTGAGCTCAGCTTCAGTCAATTCACCTTCTTCAAGGTACTTGTCCATCAGCTCTTCGCTAGCTTCAGCAGCGGATTCAACCATGTGGTTGCGCCACTCTTCAGCAAGTTCAATCATGTCAGCTGGGATGTCTTCGTAAGTAAACGAAGTGCCTTGATCGGCATCATTCCAGTTGATCATTTTCATCTTGATAAGGTCGATGACACCTCTGAACTCATCTTCCGCACCAACGTTCAGCTGGATTGGAACAGGAGTCGCACCAAGACGATTCTTAATTTGGTTCACAACGCGTAGGAAGTCTGCGCCCGCACGGTCCATCTTGTTTACAAATACCAAACGTGGAACGTGGTATTTGTCTGCTTGACGCCATACAGTTTCAGACTGAGGTTCAACACCAGATGAGCCACAGAACACAACCACAGCACCATCAAGTACACGAAGAGAACGCTCTACTTCGATAGTAAAGTCAACGTGTCCAGGGGTATCAATGATGTTTACGCGATGCTCAGGGAACTGTGCTTCCATACCACGCCAGAATGTAGTAGTCGCAGCGGATGTGATAGTGATACCACGCTCCTGCTCCTGCTCCATCCAGTCCATGGTTGCTGCACCATCGTGAACTTCGCCGATTTTGTGAGAAAGGCCAGTGTAGAACAGAATACGCTCAGTTGTGGTTGTTTTTCCTGCATCTACGTGAGCACAGATACCGATATTACGGTATAGCTCAATAGGAGTTTTACGAGCCACGATTGTATCCTCTTACTAAGGTGTACCTTAGAGTATAGAAAAGTGCTGCGAGAGAACCTCGCAGCACAGAAGGTATTACCAACGGTAATGAGCGAACGCTTTGTTTGCGTCAGCCATGCGGTGAACGTCTTCACGTTTCTTAACCGCAGTACCTTTGTTCTCAGACGCGTCTAGCATTTCAGCAGCTAGGCGTTGAGCCATAGATTTTTCACCACGCTTGCGCGCAGCTTCAACCAACCAACGCATAGCAAGTGCGTTACGGCGAACCGGACGTACTTCTACAGGTACTTGGTAAGTTGAACCACCAACACGGCGAGATTTAACCTCTACCGCTGGGCGAACGTTTTCAAGAGCTTCTTCAAAAATAGCTAAGTGGTCTTTACCAGACTTTTCAGCCATAGCATCTAGTGCAGTGTAAACGATTTTCTCTGCAGTAGATTTTTTACCGTCAACCATTAGGATGTTAACGAATTTTGCCAGCAATTCAGATTTGAATTTTGGATCTGGAAGGATCTTACGCTGACCAATGACGCGACGACGTGGCATGGATTTATCTCCGTTGTCTTCTTCAGGTTTTATCCAAAACTTTTCAGTTTTTTCAAAAAATTAAAAATAATTTAGTGTTTGGCCTTACTTAACGGAATCCATTAAGACTTAGGACGCTTCACACCGTACTTAGAACGACCTTGTTTACGGTCATTTACGCCAGCACAGTCTAGTGCGCCGCGAACAGTGTGGTAACGCACACCTGGAAGGTCTTTAACACGACCACCACGGATTAGAACAACTGAGTGCTCTTGAAGGTTGTGACCTTCACCGCCGATGTACGATGTAACTTCGAAGCCGTTTGTCAGACGTACACGACAAACTTTACGAAGTGCTGAGTTAGGTTTTTTAGGTGTAGTAGTGTAAACACGAGTACATACACCACGTTTTTGTGGGCACGCTTCTAGTGCAGGCACGTTGCTTTTAACAACTTGCTTTGCACGTGGCTTACGTACCAACTGGTTAATAGTTGCCATTAACTAGCTCCTGATTTACTTGAAAGTAAGCTTTGTGAAAAATCTATCCCCAACTGCCAATGCAGTTAGGGACGCAAAATTCTATGCAGCAGTGAGAGGTGTGTCAAGAAATATACGGATCTTTTTTGTTCAATTAGAACAATTCATCCGTAAAGCTTTGTCGACAGCAAATCTTGTTCAATCCCAAGTTAGGGATTTATCCTGTTTTGCTGTTAGTTCAACGAAGCCTGAGTAATTCACAATCGTCAGCGATGGACTGATACGATTTGCAATACCGCGAGCTTGCGCATCGCTCTCTAACACAAATACGCTGAGGTTTTTTAGATGGGAAAATGCTTTATGTTGCGAGTTAGCAGCGTACACTGCATCTTCTATAAGTAAGATGTCATCCTGTTCACTGCATAAGGGCATGGCGTCTTCTAGAGCAGAGACTGTTTTTATGATGTGTAACATACCTTCCTCAAAAAGACAGTAGCTTGCCAGCGTGTTGTAACTTATCTTTGAGCTGTTCTGAGCTTAACGCTTGGGCTTCAATGACTAAATCCGCTTGCGCCAAACCTCGCTGGGTTAACGACTCTGAACACACAAAGACTTGTTCGATGTCGTATAAATCGAAAAGCTTTAACATCGGCGCGTAATCTTTACTCAAAATATTGTTGGGGTTTTGTCCGAGTAGAAGCTGGTATACCCCGTCACCCATGAAAATGACGCTGATATCTTCACAGTAAGCCGACGCGGCTAACAGTGCATCCACACCTTCACGACCAGCTGCACTGCCATGTGGCGCACTACGAAATAGATAAGTTAACTGACTCAAAACTGTACCACTCTGTCTTGGGTTAACATCGCTTCAGCTAGGCTACCTAAGCCTGCTTGTTCAAAACCATCGGCTAGATTGTTCTGAACCAAACCATGTTGATTCGCTTCTTCTTCACTTACAATCCCGCGACGCAAAGCGGCCGCGACACAAGTTTCTAGGCGAACACCATGCTCTTTAGCCAAAGACTGCCACGCCTTATTGAGATCAAATTCATCGTTGGCTGGCACACTCAAAGCAGTACCATTAGTCACACCATCTTGATAAAAGAAGACGCTCACTAGCTGATGGCCTTGCTCTATCACCGCTTTGGCGAACTGATAAGCACTGCGCGCTGACTGGCTGCCATAAACGGGACCATTCACCACTAACGTGTAAGTCAGTTTACTCACCTTTCATCATCCTCGGTTTTACGTTGACGAATGTACAAGTAAACGGTGTGTTTTGAAATATTAAGGCGATCCGCGACACGGTTGATGGCATCTTTAATATCGAAGATACCTTTGTCGTACAACTCCATCACGATCTGGCGATTTTTGGTGTTGTTAGACACGGATTTATCCGCATTGATCTCTTCGATGGTGCGTTCAACAGTTTGGTCCACCAGCTCTTCTACGTCACTAGCAAAGTTGACCGAGGAAGCCGCTTCTTTCGCTTCTTGCGTCGGCATGAAAGACTGAAGAACTTGCGAGAAAGGCGCATCCAAGTTGACGTTGATACACAACAAACCAATCACGCGATTTTCGCCATTACGAATGGCGACAGTAATCGACTTCATCAACACGCCACCTTTTGCACGGGTAAAGTACGAACGTGAGAAGTTGCGCTCCGAGCCTTCGATGTCTTTTAGCATCTTAAGCGCTAAATCAGTGATTGGTGAGCCGACTTGGCGCCCCGTGTTTTCACCGTTAGCGATTTTAATTGCAGAGGTATTTAAGTCTTCTAGAGAGTGAAGAACGATTTCACAAAATGGACCTATCAGGCTGGCGATACCATCCACGACCGCCTCATAAGATCTTAAAATGATTTTGTCGTGCTCGGTAAACGGCATCACGTTAACGGATTCCATTTCGAGCAACATCTCCGCGTTTATTGTTTCTGTAGTTGTCATAAGCCTTCGAGCGAAAAATCAACAAATTGGTGTAAGTTTATCAGAAAATTTGAAAAGCAACCTAGCAAACTCACCAACTAGTGACCTAGAACAAAAAAGGCCCGTTAAACGGACCTTTTTCAATAACTTATCGCAGCTTATTGTTATTGCTCTGCGTTGTCGTTCTCAACTTTTAGCAGCTCAACTTCAAATACTAGCGTTGAGTTAGCAGGAATGCTTGGTGTGTCTTGGTCACCGTATGCTAGCTCTGGCGGGATAACGAATTTGAATTTAGAACCCACAGGCATTAGCTGAACACCTTCTGTCCAACCTGGGATTACACGGTTAAGTGGGAACGTTGCAGGTTCACCACGATCGTAGGAGCTGTCGAACTGAGTACCGTCGATCAGAGTACCTTTGTAGTGTACTTGAACCGTATCAGTGTCTTTTGGCTTCTCACCTTCAGCTGGTGTCATTACTTGGTATAGAAGACCTGTATCTGTCTTCACTACGCCTTCTTGCTTCTCAAACTCAGCACGGAAATCATCGCCAGCTTTTTTCGCTTCAGCTGCTTTCTCAGCCGCTTGTGCTTGCATCTTTTCTGCAACACGCTTGTCTAGAGATTCTAGTGCTGCACGTGTTTCTTCTTCATTCAATTCAGCATTGCCTTTGAAGACGTCTTCAATACCTTTTAATACCAAATCTTTGTTAAGATTAATGCCGATTTCGCTTGGCTTGTCGATGCTTGTGCTTAGGTAGTTAGCAAATGAAACACCGATTGCGTATGCCGCTTTGTCGTCGTCGGTTTTAAAGTGAACCGCTTTACCGGTTTCTGCTTGAACTTGTTCTGCTTGAGGTGCGGTTTCTGTTTTAGTTTCTTCTTTCTGACAACCTACCGCTAGCATGACTGTTGCAGCAAGTAGCGACACTTTTAAAACTGATTTCATTAAATTCTCCCAATAATGGCTCTGCCATTGGTTGTTGTGCACAAATCTTCTATGAGACTAGTGAAGACAATCGTTATACCAATATACTAGCTATATGTCTTAAGACACAAACCGGATTATTAGATGTGATGCAAAGAATTTTTCATTTATTCCTATATTTAATTGTCATCACCACGTTAAATGGTTGCTTTTTCGCCGAGCGTGAAGTGCAGCGTTGGCCGATAGAACCTCAAGGTGCGACGAGCTTCGCACTTAGCAGAGATGGACGGTTTGCTCTGCTCTATTCTCAACAACGTCATTTGATGTTGTGGGACCTAGAGCAAAATGAACAACTAGCCAATCTGGGTGAACTCGATGCCGATGCCAATGTGGTTTCCCATATCCGCATATCTGACAATGGTCGCTACGCAATTACAGCAAGCCAAATGAACTTCGCAGTTTGGGACCTAGGCTGGACGCAATCCGAAGGCCTTTGGTCTATCTCTGATGCGCTCATTCGCGACGTTGATATCACCAGTAATGGTGAACAAGTTCTGCTTGGGTTATCCAACGGTAAAGCAATTTATGTCAACTTAGTCACCGGGCGTCGCATGGAGTTCCTTGCGCATCGTGAAAAAGTCAATTCCGTGGCCATTTCTCCTAATGGGCGCTTCGCCCTAACCGGAGGTAATGACTATAAAGCGTATCTGTGGGATACCGAAACCGGACAAGTACTACGAACCTTCGAACATGAACAACGAATTGTTCGCGTGGCCCTGCAAAGAGATGGAAAATTAGCAATGACATCTGATGGCGGAAACCAAGCGATTGTTTGGAATTTAAAAACTGGACAAGAAGTCACACAGTTGAGCAGTTGGTCACGCCAATTAATTTTCTCTACCGCACGATTTTCTGACGACGGGACTCAACTAGTCACAGGAAGCCCTTCTGGCTGTGTGTCGATATGGGATACTCAAACCGGAAAACGAATGAGTGGATTTGAAGTGGAGCCCAAAAAAGACACTCGCCCTCCCCGTGCGGTCGTGTATGATGCAGCCTTTGATTCAAAACAACGCGTAATTACTGCTACTTCAGCAGGTATTGCCCAAGCTTGGCAGTTAGAGAACGGATCATGACAGAAAAAATCATTCAGCAATTGGAAGCACGCATTAATGACTTAGAATGTCAGCTTGCGTTCCAAGAACAGACTATTGAAGATCTGAACGGCGCTTTATCGCAGCAACAACTGCAAATTACCAAGATGCTCGATCAGATGAAATATGTGGTAGGTAAAGTAAAAAATATGGACTCGTCGAATTTAGCCGATCCGTCAGAAGAAACCCCACCACCGCATTATTAAAATGCAGGCTCAAACAGCATAAAGCCCAGAACATGTTCTGGGCTTTGTTGTATTGATTACTTAAGAAGGTTCTCAAGAGGAAGCTATTCGTCGGCGTAGATTTTAACGCTCAGCTCGCCTTGCGTATTAATGCCTGCTCGGTACATGCCAGAACTGTTCATCGCAAAGTGCATCTCACCTTTAGCATCAATGGCAATCAAACCGCCCTCTCCGCCCATCTGTTTGAGAGCACCTTGGATAATGTGTTCACAAGCCGTATGAATATCTTCTTGTAAGTAACGCATACGTGCTGCAACGTCTTCCGCAACACGTTTACGAATAAAGAACTCTCCGACACCCGTAGTGGAAACTGCCACAACGCCATTTTCGGCCACCGTACCACAACCAATCAGAGCCGAATCTCCGACTCGGTTGTATTTCTTATTCGTCACGCCACCCGTACTGGTGGCAGCGGCTAAGTTACCTTGTTGATCTAACGCTACCGCACCAACCGTACCGTGCTTACGGTCATCTGGGTAACGAGATTCCGACAAAGCAAACAGTCCTTTCTCACGCATAGACAGCAACTGCTCATAACGGCGATCAGTAAAGAAGTAATCTTGCTCGGTATACTCATGTCCTCGCTCAAAAGCAAACTTCTCTGCGCCCTCACCCACCAACAACACATGATTGCTGTTTCGCATCACATCACGAGCGAGCTCAATTGGGTTTCTGATATGACGAACCCCAGCGACCGCACCTGCTGCAAGGTTTCGCCCATCCATCACAGAAGCGTCCATTTCTACCATTTCGTTGTTGGTCAGCACTGAGCCTTTACCCGCATTAAAGTTAGGAGAGTCTTCCAATACTTTCACTGCCGCTACGACGGCATCTAAGGCTTCACCGCCCGTTTCTAGAATTTGATGTCCCGCTTTTACCGCAGCTTCTAAATCCGCCAAGATGGATTGTTGCAGCTCATCGCTCATCTGTTCACGCAAGATGGTGCCTGCACCGCCATGAATGGCAATCGAGAAAGGTTTCGTCATCGCTTTGTCCAACTGTTATTCCTTGTATGGTTGGCACTACACCTTAGATAAACAAAAAGCGCAAGTTGAAAACTCAACTTGCGCTTTTCAAAGCTTTGCTAGATAAGATTATCTAGTGAAGGCGCTTATGATTAGTGAGAACCACAGCTACCGCCGCCACAGCAGCCGCCTTCTTCTTCGTGATCGTGGTCATGATCGTGACCACCACAACAGCCACCACCTTGATGGATGTGACCGTGTTCGATCTCTTCTGCTGTTGCTTCACGTGTAGACATAACTTCTACTTCGAAAGTTAGTGTTTGACCAGCTAACATATGGTTACCGTCAACAACCACTTCGTTGCCGTCAACTTCTGTTACTTCAACAGGGATTGGACCTTGGTCAGTGTCAGCTAGGAAGCGCATGCCCACTTCGATTTGCTCAACGCCTTGGAACACGTCCGCAGGAACGCGCTGTACTAGCGCATCGTTGTGCTCACCGTAAGCTTCTTCAGGAGCTACCGTTACTGAGAACTTGTCGCCAGCCACTTTACCTTCAAGTTCTTTTTCAAGACCTGTGATTAGGTTGTTGTGACCGTGAAGGTAATCTAGAGGTGCTTCTGCTGTTGATTGATCAACAACGACACCGTCTTCCATCATTACTTTGTATGCAAGGCTTGCAACAACGTTCTTTTCAATTTTCATACTAACTCCAGGGAGATTAATTGACTTAACCTGAATGGGGTTAAGTACTGAGATATCTGGGTGTATTATGGGGATCAATTATCGAAGTTCAATTACTCCGGCTTAAAAATTCCGATCATTTCCTGATCTGAGTGTTTATTTTTCTCTACAGATTGTGGTTTGCGCTGCTCTGTAAACTCACACTCGACACACTCAACTAACTCGATGTTATTTTCAATCCACCAGCGCAGGGTATCTTGCTGGCTGCAATTTGGGCAGCTAGCGCCGGCAATAAAACGTTTCTTGATTTTCACGCTATTTCCTTAGCTTGAGTCTTGGCTCAAGTACTACTTCCAATGATTAGGTGACTGATGGTCGCTCTCCATTTCACGACCAAATATTTCTTCTAGCTCTTTGCGGGCCTCTTTCGCTCTTTGAGCTAATTTCTTATCTTCATTGTGTTGAGGCAATAAGTCCTTAAGCATAGCATTATCTAACTTGCGAAAATGTGCTTCTGCCCGCTTTGCTTGATAAGGATGCATACCCAGTTCTACGAGCGCTTGGCGACCGAGATCTAGTGCCCCTAGAAATGTTTCACGAGAGTAATTCTCTACACCATGACTCATTAACTGGTAAGCCTCGACACGGCTTCTTGCTCGGGCTAACAACTTAAGTTTCGGGAAGTGCACGCGACAAATGTCCACGATGGCCATCACCTCATCAGGTGAATCAGTACAAATAATCAATGCTTCCGCTTTATCAGCGCCAGCAGCCCTCAATAGGTCAATTTGTGTAGCATCGCCATAAAACACTTTGTAACCATACTTACGTAATAGGTGGATTTGGCTGGCATCACTTTCTAATACTGTCACTTTAATTTTATTGGCATACATTAAACGTCCGACGATCTGACCGAAACGTCCAAAGCCTGCAATGATAACGCGTGGTCGGCGATCCACGACTTTCGTGGTCATGCCCTCTTCTTCTTGATTCAGGGTATGAGCAAACCACTTCTTTTGTCCCATCAGCAAAAGAGGAGTCGTCACCATGGATAGACTGACCACCACCAACAGAAACGCCACTTGCTCTTTGGACAAAATGCCCTCTTGGCTCGCCGCGGTAAATATGACAAAGGCAAACTCACCGCCTTGGCTCAAAATTGCAGCCATACGGCTTCTCGCTTTGGCTCCGACACGGGCAGCTCTCGCCAATGCATACAAAACCAAACCCTTAACCACGACCAAAGCCACCACCGCACCGAGAATCTCTAAAGGGTGTAATGCCAATAACCCCAAGTTTACCGCCATGCCCACCGCAATAAAGAATAACCCCAACAACAGACCTTTAAATGGCTCGATAGCGATTTCCAGCTCATGGCGATACTCACTCTCTGCCAGCAAAACGCCTGCTAAAAAAGTCCCCAATGCCATCGAAAGGCCAAGCTTTTGCATCACGACCGAAATGCCAAGCACGACTAAAAGTGCAGCAACGGTAAAGAGCTCACGAACGCCGCTCATCACGACAAAACGAAATAGCGGACGTAGTAAAAAGTGACCTCCAATCAACAGTGCTACCACACTGCCTAAAATAGTGAAGACATCCAACCAACTTCCACCACTATGCCCGCCTGCTAGCAAGGGCAACATCGCCAGCATCGGGATCACTGCAATATCTTGAAAGAGCAGCACCGCAAAACCAGATTGCCCCGTTTCGGTACCATTAAGCCCTTGCTCTTCAATGACTTTAAGCGCAATCGCCGTCGAGGACAGCGCCAACCCCATCCCGATCACCAAACTCACTTGCATGCTTACGCCAAACATACTGACGACACTACCAATCACGGCGGTCGTGACCACAACCTGCGCACCGCCTAAACCTAAAATCGGCCCTCGCATCTGCCACAATTTTTTAGGGTTTAATTCCAGCCCTATCAAAAACAGTAACAACACAACCCCAAGCTCGGCAAAATGCAAAATGGCATCAACGTCGCTAATTAAGCCAAGCCCCCATGGGCCAATCAACACACCAGCGAGTAAATAACCTAAAACCGAGCCAAGCCCAAGGCGCTGAGCAATCGGCACCGCAATAACCGCAGCCGAAAGAAAGACCACACTGCTTTGAAGAAACTCACTGGTGATCGCCATACTGACCTCCTCGATCTGCCGCTTGCCAGTTTTCAAGTGGGTTACTCAGCCATCCACGGTATAACTCGGCATGTTCGTAGCGTTCAATATCTGAAACATTTCTTGACCAATACAACACCAGTGGTTCAATCCAGTGCATCTGGCATAGGGCTGCCGTCAGTTCAAACGGTTGCAAGATTTGCTCAAGTGGGTATTTGTTGTACCCCTTCGCGCTGAAGGCTTCTTCTTTACCACCTGTTGTAATGACACTGCGCCAGTATTTTCCTTCTAGCGCCGCACCTCCGCCAAACGCAAAGCCTTTACCTAACACTCGGTCTAGCCACTCTTTTAATAGGGCTGGACATGAATACATATAAAGTGGGTGGTGAAATACGATCACATCGTGAGCGAGCAACAACTCATGTTCGTAATTCACATCAATAAAGAAATCAGGGTAAACACCGTAAAGGTCGTGCACAGTGACGTGATCAAGCGACTGAGCTTTTTTTATCATCACTTGATTGGCAATCGAGTTATGTGGCTCTGGATGAGCATAAATGACCAGAACTTTTGGGAGAATAGACGGTGCAACAGCCAAATGGTCGTCCTTGTGGTTATTTTTATCCGTTATCAAATTGTTATACTTTTTTGTACAGCATAATGCAATTAAAGCGAATCAATCGACTTTTCCGGTCAATACCCCTACTATTCACCGCTAGATATATACCCAAGTGGCTTTAAAAACGATTGAAACCACTTCGCTATGTAACCAAGCAACGCGCACTGCGCAAAGTGAATGAAAACTTTATGATTACCTTCTCTGATATTCAGTTACTGCGTGGCGGTAAACCTCTTTTAGACCAAGCATCTGCGACTATTCACCCTGGCGATAAAGTCGGTCTTGTGGGCAAAAACGGCTGCGGTAAATCAACGCTGTTTGCCCTACTGAAAGATGAACTGTCAATTGATGCAGGCTCATTTAGCCAACCTCAACATTGGGAGTTGGCCTGGGTCGCACAGGAAACGCCTGCGCTAGAGCGCACTGCACTGGAATACGTCATTGATGGTGATCGCGAATACCGCGCTCTCGAAAAGCAGTTAGCTGAAGCAGAAACACAAGACAACGGAACCCTAGTTGCCGAGATACACGGTAAAATTGAAACCATTGGTGGTTACAGCATTCGCGCTCGCGCGGCAGAACTGCTCGATGGTTTAGGGTTCAGCCAAGAGCAAATGAGTTGGAGTTTGACCCAATTCTCGGGTGGTTGGCGTATGCGTCTTAACTTGGCTCAAGCGCTATTGTGTCGTTCTGATCTACTGCTACTCGACGAACCAACCAACCACTTGGATTTGGACGCGGTAATGTGGTTAGAGCGTTGGCTACAAAACTACCCTGGCACGCTGATTCTGATCTCGCACGACCGTGACTTCCTTGATCCAATTGTTGGTCGCATCATTCACATCGAGAATCAGCAGCTGAACGAATACACGGGTAACTACTCGTCATTCGAAAACCAACGCGCACAAAAGATGGTGCTGCAACAAGCGATGTTTGAAAAGCAACAGAAGCAGATGTCGCACATGCAAAGCTACATCGACCGCTTCCGTTACAAAGCATCAAAAGCACGCCAAGCCCAAAGCCGTATCAAAGCTTTGGAGCGCATGGAAAAAGTACTGCCAGCTCAATTCGATAACCCATTTAGCTTTCAATTCCGTGAGCCAGCTGCGCTGCCAAACCCAATCATGATGATGGATGAAGTATCTGCAGGTTACGGTGACAACCTCATCTTAGAGAAGATCCGCTTGAACTTGGTTCCTGGCAGTCGTATTGGTCTACTCGGCCGTAATGGTGCGGGTAAATCGACCTTAATCAAGTTGCTCTCTGGTGAACTTAACGCGCAAGGTGGTGACCTAACTTACTCACAAGGCGTGAAAATTGGTTACTTCGCTCAGCACCAGTTAGAAACGCTTCATCCTGAAGAAACGCCGCTGCAACACATGATGCAAATCGCACCCGATCAAACCGAACAGCAGCTACGTGATTACCTAGGTAGCTTTGGCTTCCAAGGTGACAAAGCACTAGAAAAAGTTGCGCCGTTTTCTGGTGGCGAAAAAGCCCGTTTGGTATTGGCTTTAATTGTGTGGCAAAAGCCAAACCTGTTGCTACTTGATGAACCGACCAACCACTTAGACTTGGACATGCGTCAGGCATTGACGATGGCACTGCAAACATTCGAAGGTGCGATGGTGATTGTTTCGCACGACCGTTACCTATTGCGTGCTACGACCGATGACTTGTATTTAGTGCATGATCGACAAGTTGCTCCGTTCGACGGTGATTTAAATGACTATTATAAATGGTTAACCGAACAACAAAGAGCGGAACGCAAAGAAGCGCAGGCTGCGCAGCCAAGCAAAGATACGGCCAACAGCGCAGCTGCGAAGAAAGAGCAAAAACGTCGCGATGCAGAGTTTCGAAAACAGACAGCGCCAATTCGCAAAACGCTGACACAACTAGAAAATAAAATGGATAAGTTAGGTGCTGCACTGGCCGAAGCTGAAGAACAATTGGCGGACAACTCACTGTATGCGGCCGAAAATAAAGCTAAACTTAACCAAGTGCTGGCACTTCAAGCTTCCAGTAAAGCTGAGCTCGAAGAAATTGAAATGGAATGGATGTCTGCTCAAGAAACGTTGGAGCAGATGGAGCTAGAGTTTAATCAATGAGTAATCAACACGCTGAATACACACTCACCCTAGAACACCTTTGGCAGTTTAGTCTGCAATTTTATGGTGTGCGAGAAGTGAAAGAGGCGTGTTTATCATTACAGAACAATTATCACGGTAACGTGAACCTACTCCTGCTGCTCAGATGGCTCGATGAGCAGCAACTCATTTTCCAAGAAAAAGACTGGCCCTTGGTGCAAGACTGTCTAGGTAGGAGCGAAACTTTACTTCACTCCTTTCGCGACCTTCGTCGCCACCTTAAGTCTCAAGTCAATGACGCTTTGTATCGTGAGACCTTGCAGTTTGAGCTGCAACTAGAAAAGCAGCAACAAGCGGATTTGGTGGACTGCATTAACTCACTTGCACTACTCAAAAATGATGGTGACCCACTGACGTTGAGATACTGTCGTCAACTCGGTGGGGAGCATTTGCAGCAAGCCTTTGCTATGCCGGTGCCAAACATTCAACCACCAAAACGCCCATAAATCTGTAGAATACCTATAATCTTTATAAAGGATTATATTAATAAGTTCTTCAACGGACACCGAAGGACCGCATAAGAGCAGTTAGGTATGACACAATTTTTCGCAGCCGCCGGGATCAAAAACCCGCATCTCCAAACGCTTTTGCCGCGTTTTATTCGCAAAAAAGCGTTGTTTACGCCGATTTGGCAAACCCTCGATACATCCGATGGCGACTTTCTCGATCTCGCGTGGAGCGAGGACCCAACCCAAGAGCCTGCACTAAAAAAGCCGATTTTTGTTTTATTTCATGGGTTAGAGGGATGCTTCTATAGCCCTTATGCCAATGGGCTAATGAATGCATTTGCTCAATCTGGATGGCTGTCGGTGATGATGCATTTTCGTGGCTGTAGCGGTAAGCCAAACAAGAAAGCTCGCGCCTATCATTCTGGTGAAGTGACTGACGCCCGCCACTTCTTAGAGCACCTTGAGCAACGCTTTCCTGATAACCCCAAAGTTGCGGTTGGTATTTCTCTTGGCGGTAACATGTTGGCGAATTATTTAGCCCAATATAAAGACCACCCTATTTTGAATGCAGCGACTATTATCTCAGCGCCTTTAGACCTAGCGGCGTGTGCGAACCGTATAGAACAAGGCTTTTCAAAAGTGTATCGCCGTTATCTGCTTTCTTCACTGAAACGTAACGCGTTACAAAAGCATCATCTACTGCATGGTGAGCTTGCGCTGTCCTACAACTCAATAAAACGTGTCACACGGCTGTATGAATTCGATGATTTGATTACCGCACCATTGCATGGCTTTAAAGACGCACAAGATTATTACGATCAATGTTCAGGCTTAAGTAAATTACAACAGATCAAGCTACCGACACTGATCATTCACGCCAAAGACGATCCATTCATGACCGACGATGTGATCCCGAAATTTGTTCTGCCAGATAACATTGATTACCGTCTCTTTGAGCACGGTGGCCATGTTGGCTTCCTGACAGGAACGGCGTTAAAACCTAAGTTTTGGTTGGAGGAAGCGCTGCCCGCGTATTACGAAAGTATCGCCGCAGATTACCTTTCTGCTGTATCCAAGCAACGAACGCAGTAAACTAGCCGCTCATCATAAAAGTTAGAGGTATTTATGATCATTCCATGGCAAGACATTGCGCCGGAAACATTGGAAAACTTAATTCGTGAATTCGTCTTACGCGAAGGAACGGATTACGGAACCGTCGAGGTTTCTTTGCAAGACAAAATTGATCAAGTTAAAGCTCAATTGGAAAAAGGTGAAGCGGTTATCGTGTTCTCTGAGCTACACGAAACCGTCGATATTCAACATAAAACAAAATTTTAGACCCTTCACATTTTACCGTATCCCACTCGATGACAAGGTATTGTTACGTGCTATAGTGGGATATCGACCGTGCAGTAGTAACTCTACTGCACATTACAGGTAAGTAATTTTCGACAAGGTTTGTCATGTCAGCTAAACACCCAATTATTGCGGTTACTGGTTCGTCCGGTGCCGGCACGACCACTACATCTGAAGCCTTCCGTAAAATGTTCAATATGATGAACGTTAAACCCGCATGGGTTGAAGGCGATAGCTTCCATCGCTTTACTCGCCCAGAAATGGACATCGAAATTCGCAAAGCCCGCGAGCAAGGTCGACACATTAGCTACTTTGGCCCACAAGCTAATGACTTCCCGGGATTAGAAGAGTTTTTCCGTAAGTTCGGGAATGACGGCACTGGCAGCGTGCGCCGTTATCTGCATACGTTTGACGAAGCAGTTCCCTACAATCAAATGCCAGGCACGTTTACACCGTGGCAAGACTTACCCGAAAACAGCGACGTGCTGTTTTATGAAGGGTTACATGGTGGCGTGGTCGATGGCGAGGTTAATGTTGCTCAACATGTGGATTTCTTAATTGGCATGGTGCCGATTGTGAACTTAGAGTGGATCCAAAAATTCGTACGTGACACTCGCGATCGCGGCCATTCGCGTGAAGCGGTAATGGACTCAATCGTGCGATCCATGGACGATTACCTCA
This sequence comes from Vibrio sp. 1727, assembly GCF_033344415.1. Classification (NCBI taxonomy): domain Bacteria; kingdom Pseudomonadati; phylum Pseudomonadota; class Gammaproteobacteria; order Vibrionales; family Vibrionaceae; genus Vibrio; species Vibrio sp. 1727. The sequence goes on along the minus strand of NZ_JAWPOT010000029.1, from coordinate 32,323 downwards.
ACTATATCACTCCGCAGTTTTCTCGTACTCACATCAACTTCCAGCGCGTACCGACCGTTGATACTTCCAACCCACTTAATGCAAAAGGCATCCCTAGTTTGGATGAGAGTTTTGTGGTGATTCGCCTACGCGGTATCAAGAATGTCGACTTCCCATATCTGCTGGCCATGATTGATGGCTCATTCATGTCACGCCACAACACGATTGTCGTACCCGGCGGTAAGATGAGCTTTGCAATGGAGCTCATAGTTCGGCCTATCCTACAACAGCTCATCGAAACAGGGAAAATTGGCTAAAAACCTGCCTGCGAAGATGTTTACTTTTCATACCGTGATCATGTGCACAGTTTTGCTTACAAAATCTCAATCATGGCACGATTAAAATCAAGAAATCGTTTTCGAAAAAGGATACTATTTCTTACCGAAACACAAGAGAGCTTGCAGCATATAAAAAGTGCTCTTATTCTAGTAGGCCTAATTCAGGCTTAGCTAAAATATGGATAGCGCAAGCGTACCCTGCAGAGGAAGTGAGATATTATGGTTCTAGGTAAACCTCAAACCGACCCAACATTAGAGTGGTTTCTTTCACACTGTCATATTCATAAGTACCCTTCAAAGAGCACGCTAATTCACGCGGGCGAAAAGGCAGAAACTTTGTACTACATCGTTAAAGGTTCTGTTGCGGTTCTTATCAAAGACGAAGAAGGTAAGGAGATGATCCTTTCTTACCTAAACCAAGGAGACTTTATTGGTGAACTTGGTCTATTCGAGGAAGACCAAGAGCGCACAGCTTGGGTTCGTGCTAAATCTCCTTGTGAAGTTGCTGAAATTTCTTTCAAGAAGTTCCGTCAGCTTATCCAAGTAAACCCAGACATCCTAATGCGTCTTTCTGCGCAGATGGCTCGTCGTCTTCAAGTAACTAGCCAAAAAGTGGGTGACCTGGCGTTCCTAGACGTAACTGGTCGTATCGCTCAGACGCTTCTGAACCTTGCGAAACAACCAGACGCAATGACTCACCCAGACGGCATGCAAATCAAGATCACTCGTCAAGAAATCGGTCAAATTGTTGGCTGTTCTCGTGAGACAGTAGGTCGTATCTTGAAGATGCTAGAAGAGCAGAACCTAATCTCTGCTCACGGTAAAACCATCGTGGTTTACGGTACTCGTTAATCTCGAACTAGAGTGACACGAACAAAATTATAAAAGCCACCAATGGCAACATTGGTGGCTTTTTATTTGCTCATGACCAAATGAGATAGGGTGCAGCGAACACTAATGAGTAAGCTTAACAGGTTAACCCTAAAACTTAGCCATTCGTACTTTCAAAGATTTTGTCAGCTGAAGCGGCCACGAAACCTGGGTACAAATCACCATTTTCCATCGGATAGCGCTTAGCAAATTCATAAAACCCGCCAGGGATAATTTCAGTGCCTTCGCTAAAACGAACCACTACTTTATCTGCCATGGTCGATGACTGCTCTAGCAACACCTCAGGAGTGCCCTTCACTTCACCACCATTTTCATTAATGGTAAACCCAGCGGTACGCAGATGATCGTTTACCTGCTTCACTTCTTCATATTCATTGAGCTGGTTAACGCTCACCGTGAAGTGGTTTGCTCCGTAACCATGCGCCGCAAGCCAAGATGCGTACTCACTTTCTTTAGCCAACGTTTGGTAATCAGCAAAGCTTAAATCCCACAAGCGTCCACCATGTAAGAATGCGCTATCGTTCAGCTTGTCAGCATCGACTTGTGCCACCAAATTTTTCACAATCTCTTGTAGCTCAGACGAGCACTCTTCAACTTTTAGCTCACTAATAAATACTTTAGGTTGCTTCGGATCTGGGTGCTCATAGTGCTTAGCAACCAGCTTTTTGCTTTCGAAAACGTAATCACCACACGCCTTGTAACCAATAGCTACAAATGGCTTAGCTAGAGTTTCAATACCAAGAGGCGCGATATTGAAGGTACGTAAAGCTATATGATCATTAATCAGAGGCTCATCTTCTTGAAGCAGCTGATGCACTTTAGCAGCCGAAGGGCAAAGACGTTGAATGTAATCTTGCCATAGCGATTCAAATAACACATCGGGCGTCATAACGACTCCTTGTTACGAGATGTAGAGTTTAAAGGTAAGCGGAAGTTGGCTGCTCGTTCACAACAAAAGTTGTCCAGAATAATGAACGAGCAACCATCAACCTGTGACGGTAAATGCCAGTCAGTCAACACGCTTTTCCGAGTCTTTGCTCACTTTTCGTGTTCTGCCAACGATCACTACAACCCATACCTAAATGATGCGCCGGCAAGGTGAGCCGCAATGCATAGTTGCGACTCTATTATTAAAACTTATAGCGCTACACCTGGACTCAATGTTGCAGGCAAGACAGTTTCTTGACCTTCCATTGATGCCATTGGGTACGCACAGTAATCTGCTGCGTAGTAAGCGCTTGGGCGCAAGTTACCCGACGCTCCCGGACCACCAAATGGCGCATCACCACTTGCACCAGTGAGCTGGCGGTTACGGTTCACGATACCTGCACGAATGTGGTCAACGAAGTATTCCCATTCTTGGTCGTCGGTTGAGACCAAACCAGCAGATAAGCCAAAGCGCGTATCGTTTGCTAGCGCCACGGCTTTGTCTAACCCTTCGTAACGCACCACTTGCAGAAGTGGGCCGAAGTATTCTTCATCTGGTAACTCAGCAATGTTCGTTACATCAATGATGCCAGGAGAAACAAACGCCGCCTCTCCTGCTTTCGCTTCAATCAAGCTTTCACCGCCAAGAGACTGTAGATTAGCTTGTGCATCAAGAATAAACTTGGCTGCCGCGACCGAAATTTGCGGTCCCATAAATGGCGCAGGTTCTGCAAATGGTTGGTCTACGCGAATATTGCGTGTCGCTTCAACGAGTTTGGTGATAAGCGCATCGCCTTTTTCACCCAATGGCACATACAAACGACGAGCACACGTACAACGCTGCCCAGCACTGATAAACGCTGACTGGATGATGGTGTAAACCGTGGCATCCAAATCACCATATTTATCAGAGATCACCATAGGGTTATTACCACCCATTTCTAGTGCGAGCATCTTGCCCGGTTGACCCGCAAATTGACGGTGTAATACATGCCCCGTATTCGCGCTACCCGTAAACAGTACGCCATCAATGCCTTTTGCGTCAGCTAGGGCGATACCAGTTTCTTTCGCGCCTTGAACAAGGTTAATCACGCCTTTCGGCAGACCGGCTTCTTCCCATAGCTTCATTGCCAATTCACCCGTCCATGGCGTTTGCTCAGACGGTTTGAAGACTACCGTGTTACCAGCCAGTAGCGCAGGCACAATGTGACCATTTGGTAGGTGGCCTGGGAAGTTGTAAGGACCAAACACCGCCATCACGCCCAATGGGCGGTGGCGCAATACGATTTGGTTGCCTGCTGCTTCACGGCTCGCCTCACCAGTGCGGTCATGATAAGCGCGAATCGAAATGGCAATTTTACCTGCCATGGCTGCTGCTTCAGTGCGCGTTTCCCAAATCGGCTTACCGGTTTCTTTGGCAATCACTTCGGCGATTTTTTCGCTGTTCTCTTTTACTTTCTCCGCAAAAGCCAACACGATTGCCTCACGCTCTGAAAATGGACGCTTTTTCCAGTCAATAAACGCTTCACGCGCTGCAGATACCGCCTGGTTCACCTGCTCTGCCGTTGCACCTTTGCCTTGCCAGATCACTTCTTGGTTGTACGGCGACAGAGACGTAAATGCTTCACCCTGACCTTGTACCCATTCACCTGCAATCCAATGTGTCATTGTTTCTATCCTTAAATTCTGTCGTCTGTTACTGCGGAAGAAGGCGGACGAAATCCCCTTCTTCAACCGAAAGTGCATCCGCAACGTCTGGTGCAATCATCACGCTTTGTGTTTCTGCGTCATACGCCGCTTTAGTGACTGTCGCACGGAAGTTCTCGAAAGATGAATTACACATCAAGAAGTCTTGTGTGCTGGAATGTTCAGAGATTTTGACTTGCGCGCGGAATGAATGACGTACCGACTCAATATTACGCAGATCACACTCAACCGTTGGGCCACCGTCGAAGATGTCGACGTAGCCTCGGTTGGTAAAACCTTCACGCTCAAGCAGCTTCAGCGCTGGACGCGTGTTGTCATGTACTTGACCAATCACGGCTTGCGCTTCTGGGCTGAGCAGATTGATGTAAATAGGCAGTTTCGGCATCAAGTCGGCGATAAAGCCTTTCTTGCCGATACCTGTCAGGTAATCTGCAAGAGTGAAATCGATAGAGAAGAAATGCTCTTGAAGCCATTGCCAGAATGGTGAATTACCCTCGTCGTCTGAAACGCCACGCATCTCCGCAAAGATCGTTTCAGAGAAGCGCTCTGGGTGCTCTGCCATCATTAGGAAACGACACTTCGACATTAGACGACCATTCAGACCTTGGCGGAATTTCTCACGCAAGAACAAGGTACAAATTTCGCTGTTACCCGTGTAGTTATTACCAAAAGTAAGCAGTTTAACGACGTTGTTAACGCCAAGCTTTGGCGACGAGTGCACAACTTTACTAATGTGATATGAGTAAAATGGGACATCCCAGCCGATAGATGCTTCGATTCCGGTGGTACCCGCAACCTCACCCGTTTCAGAGTCAAAGCCAACCATCAGGTAGCCTTCATCGCCTGGTTCTGCCACATCTGGCTTACCAAAGCTGTACTCTGAATGTTTGATTCGATTGGTTAACAGTTCTTCGTTAACCGGTAGAGATGTAAATCCGTGACCAGACTCCACCGCACAAGTGTGCAGTGCGTCGTAATCCGACATCGCGATAGGGCGAACTACTAGCATCAATACTCCCTCCAGATGCAAGAAGATCCTAACTATATTGTAGGAACAATTCCCCCATCAGAGATCCTTGACGGGGGTGTCTGCGTTGACGTTTAAACTGATATCGCGCTTAAACTAAAGTCGCGATCGCTTTATCCAGTTTCGCCAAGCCTTCTTCAATTTCTTGTTGTGTGATAACGAGTGATGGTGTGAAACGTACGACATTGGCACCCGCAACCAATACCATGAGACCTTGTTTACCTGCAGCAACCAGCACGTCACGCGCACGGCCTTGCCATTCTTCATTTAGTGCAGCGCCAAGTAATAGGCCTTGACCGCGCACTTCTGAGAAGATGTTGTACTTCGCGTTGATCTTCTCTAGACCTTCACGGAACATTGCTTCGCGTTCTAGTACACCAGCCAAAACCTCTGGCTTAGTGACTTCATTTACAACCGCTTCTGCAACCGCACACGCTAGTGGGTTACCGCCATATGTAGAACCGTGAGTGCCCACTTTCATGTGCTCTGCCAATTTTGCTGTCGTTAGCATTGCACCGATTGGGAAACCGCCACCAAGTGATTTCGCAGTACTTAGAATATCTGGCGTGATACCTAAACCTTGGTAAGCGTAGAAGTTACCTGTTCGGCCATTACCAGTTTGCACTTCATCGAAGATCAGTAAGGCGTTGTGTTTGTCACACAGCTCGCGAACCGCTTGAGCGAACTCAGGCGTTGGTGGCACGATGCCGCCTTCACCTTGTAATGGCTCCATCATGACCGCACAAGTACGATCAGACATGTGTGCTTGTAAAGCTTCGATATCGTTGTAAGGAAGGTGTGTCACGTCGCCTGGCTTAGGACCGAAGCCGTCAGAGTATGCCGCTTGGCCACCAACCGTTACGGTAAAGAATGTACGACCGTGGAAACCTTGTTTGAATGCAATGATTTCAGATTTCTCAGTGCCATGAACGTCTGCTGCATAACGACGTGCCAGCTTCAAAGCGGCTTCGTTTGCTTCTGCGCCAGAGTTAGCAAAGAACACTCGCTCAGCAAAACTCACTTCTGTTAGCTTTTTCGCCAGACGAAGGGCTGGTTCGTTCGTCATAACGTTACTTAAGTGCCAAAGCTTGTTAGCTTGCTCTGTTAGTGCGTTTACCATTACTGGATGACAATGGCCAAGACAGCTCACTGCAATACCACCAGCAAAGTCGATGTATTCATTACCTTCCTGATCCCAAACACGTGAACCTTCACCTTTAACAGGGATCATTTCCATCGGGTTATAGCAAGGTACCATTACCTCATCGAATAAACCGCGCTCTACTTTAATTTCCGTTGTCATTGCACATTCCTTCTTGATACCGCATGCGTAGCAGATAAGCGAATTTAACCGGCTCTCTTTGCCAGCAAATAATGTTTTGCATTTAAGCTATTGCGGCATTGTATTTACATTTAATTAACCATTTCAATAGTGATTTATTCTTTTCGTTCTCGAAAGTAACTTCCATTAATCACTGCTTATGACTATTTATGCATCAAGAAAGTAAAATAGAGAAGTGATTTTTTATAAATGTTATGTAATACAGGGGATAGAAGGTTTTAAAAGACATGAATAGACAAAGAGACTCGAGAGAATCGCATAGTTTTGCAATCCGCTCACCTCAGCAAAAAGATGAATGATTTGTTAAGAAAAGTGATCGCGATCAGATCGTTTTGCGTGCTAAAAAGTTCGCAAGCAACTCGTGACCTTGCTCAGTTTTGATTGATTCTGGGTGGAACTGCACCGCATCAATTGGCAAGGTTTTATGTTGGTAACCCATTATTTCATCCATGCTTCCGTCAGGCAGTTCTGTCCATGCAGTCAGTTCAAACACGTCGGGTAAAGTACCGTTTTTCACCACAAGAGAGTGATAACGGGTTACCGTGAGTGGGTTATTCAGATTTTTAAACACACTACGACCGTTGTGACGAATTGGTGAGGTCTTACCGTGCATCACTTGTCGTGCACGTACCACTTCGCCCCCAAACACTTGCGCTATCGCTTGATGGCCAAGACAAACACCCAATATTGGAAGCTTACCAGCGAAGTGTTCTATCGCTTTCAGTGAAATACCTGCTTCGTTCGGCGTACATGGCCCTGGCGAGATCACCAAATGAGTTGGGTTGAGCGCCTCAATGCCTTGGATATCGATTTCATCGTTACGCACCACCTTTACGTCTGCACCAAGCTCGCAGAAGTATTGGTAAAGGTTGTAGGTAAAAGAGTCGTAGTTATCGATGATCAACAACATAAAGGGTCGGTTGCTCCAATCCGTTTTGGCAATGCTTACGTAGTGAATCGCCACGTTCGTGACAATCAAGGGCGGTATTTTGCTATACCAAGCAAGAAAGGCAAGTTTTTGCTGAATAAAAAGGCCAGCATAGGCTGGCCTTTGGTCTTTACAGCTATTTAGGAACTGTTTGTCAGAAAGTAAATTCGCTTAGCGGCGACGACGGAATAAGCCGAGACCTAGCAGCGCAAATAGCGCGCCAAAACCAAACGAACCACCATCTGAATCCTTCGACCCTTCTGTTTCAGTTTCAGTTTCAGTTTCAGTTTCAGTTTCAGTTTCAGTTTGCGTCATTGAAACATCACGAACAGAGCTAAACTTCACGATATTGCCTGTCGAGTCAGTCACTTTCTCTTCTAACTGATAATTACCTTGCTCTGGCGTTTGTTCAAACTCAATATTCACGCTACGCGCATCAATATCAGCTTGAACTAAAGTTTGGCTAGCCGAGTAAGCTTTCGTATCGCTGCTTGCCGCAGCCGCTTGTGTGGATGGCGTTAAGTTCACCGTAACAATATCACCTACAACCGCCGTTGGTGGTAAACGGACATCGACGGCTAAGTTGTCACCTGCTTTCGGTAAATCGATGTCATCATCTGGTAAATCAATCGCGATGATCACTGGATCGTGATCAGAGGCAGAGAACGCATCTTTGTACTTCGGCATATCACCGGTGTACTTGCTGCTGTATTCGAACAAGTTACTCTCTAGTGAGTTGATGTGCCAATCTTCAATTGCTACCACTTTTTGCGCTAGGCTGCTGCTTGCCAATGCGTGGTCCAAATTACCCAGCTCGCCCGAATAGGTGTAAGAAAACGTATCAGTGCCGTGCAGCAACGTGTTTAAATTGTGCAGACCATAACCTTTTTCAATTTTGGTCTTCTCTACTTGAAGTTCACCATCACCAATGGTTGTGTAAGCAGCAGTATAAATGTCACGGCCGTATTTCTCTTTCGAGTAATCAGTCAGTGTCAGAAGTGGGTCTTCCATGCCATAAGCATTGAGGTCGCCCATGAGCAATACATCGCCTTTCACCTCTTTCAACGCTTCACCCACTGCGTGCGCAGCAGAAACGCGGAAGTTGTTACAGTTGCCTTGCAGATCCGCTGGCTCAGAATCTTCTACACCGGCAATCCACTCTTCAATACACTCAGAGCCTTTCGACTTAAAGTGGTTTACGACAATAGACAAATCTTCACCCGTCTCTTTCACCATAAAGGTCTGAAGTAGACTGTGGCGTTGGTACTTATCGTAAGCAGGGTTACTTTCTGTGCCCTCTTTACGAGTAATTGTGTTTTCTGCAATGTGCTGCTCTGGCGTGATGATCACTTTTGCAGCGTCTTTTGGCGTTACAGCGTTAGCACGATATAAAATCGCCACCATGATCGCATCACTGCCAAAGTATTCGTCTTGGTATTTGTCTTGCTCTTCGATTTCGACATACGTGTAATGATCTTCAGCGTCATCAATCTCAGCATTTAGGGCATCAACTAAGTTTTGGATAGCACTGCCATCACCAAAGCCGTTGTTTTCCACTTCCATCAAACCAATAACGTCTGCGTCCATCTTGTTCATCGCCGCAACGATTTTCGCTTGCTGGATCAGGAATTCGTCTAGATTAGTCGCACCACGGTTTTGTCCGGTTGGGTTTTCATGACCACTGTCAGCCACGGAGTTGAAGTAGTTCAGTACGTTGAAGCTTGCAATACGCAAATCTGAGTCCGCAATCGCTGGGGCATCTTTACGAGCCACATCGAAACCCTCACCTGAAGTCACAAAGTTGGTGTTATCGACTTCATTGGTCGCAATCAGGCGGTATTCGTTGTAGCTGTAAGCCACCACGCCTTGCAGACCTTCTACTCGCGAACCAAGGCGAATGTGCTGCTCTGAAGAGCCATCTTGGTCTGCATCTTTAGCAAAATCTGGGTAGTATGGGATTTGTCCGTTTGGTGCTTTGCCATCTGATTCTAGGTATACGCGGTTCGCTGCGTTGTCTTTTGCTAGCTTAACGGCTGCATCGCTCTCTGCCGCGTGTAATTGAGTCGGCTTTAACAATGGCGCTTCATGAGAGAGCATCATATTGTTACGACGTGAATCGTAGTCGTAAGAGAAGTTTCGAGTTACAAACAAGTCACTTGCCGAGGTCAACTCAACTTGCATCCCTTCATGACGCTCAAGCGCATCACGTAGTGTCTCACCTTCTTTGATAACAAGATCGGTAACTCGAGGGGTTTCAGAGGTGCCTGTTTTCACATAGCTGTTAGCATCAGAAGCAAGCTGAGTATTGCTGTAATACTCTTGAACTTTACCTTTCACACAAACAACGTCACCAGCTTTCAGCGCCGTGTCCGCCGCGTCGGTATGAATGAACAAGCCTTCTGAGGTCTTGTCGTTGTTGTCGCTTTCTAATGCTTGTAGGTAGAAACCTTTGGTGAGGCCAGTAGTAACAGCAGTCACGACACCCGTTACGAAATGATCTTCGTCAGTAATGTATGGGTAACCATCAATGAATGGAGACGTATCGCCTTCACCTTGAATATCTTGGATGGTAGTGAAGTTAGGTTGCTGACCGTCGACTTCACAAGCGAATGGTGCTGGTGGCTCAGTCGCATTTAGCTCACCAAGGCCGTCAATGTTGTCTTTCTCAAATGCCGTCCACTGAGATGCATCATAAGTAGCAGAAGGGGTTAGTGCATCACTGTTACGAACTAATGTGGTGTCTTTACCAAAATCTACGTCACCCATCACACCGATGATGTCGTGCACTTCACCATCTTTAAGCAGTGCGATCGGGTCGTCACCGTTAAAGTTCGCAACGCTTTTATCTGTGATATCCGAGACAGCTTTGATGGTATCGCTCGCGTCACCATGCGCCAGTACATACACTTGGTTAGCTTGTAGCGTCACTTGGCTAAGGTCGAATGTGCTACCCCAAGTACCACCACCGTTTGATGATTTCGCCAACTCGTAGCCAGTGAGTGTCACCGCAGTATCACCCGTATTAGCGATCTCTACCGCTTTATTATAAGCGCCGCCTTCTACGTATTGGGAAATAATAATCTCTGCGTTCGCGTTTGCACTAAGTGCACTGGCGATGGTTAATGCGAGTATTGAGGGTTTGATTAACGTGTCCATTGTCATACCTGATATTTATGTAAATGCAAACTTAGCTCTGGTTAGAGCCTGCCATTTGCGTCTACTATCAGGTTTATTTATGAAATAAATAAGAATGAGTAATTAAAGCAGTGAAATGAATCACATGTGAATATAAGAAAATATGCCAGAGCATCCCATTCAAACATTTTTTGTAATAAATACAGAGCGCTATTGATAAACAAGTCAGAATTTAGATTGATTACTCAGTTTACTTTTTCACTTCATGTTAAGGAGTAGAAAATACATCACTTGTTGAGTTGCTTATTAACCCAACCGTTCCTGTTACAAATAAAAAATATAATTAGTCACTAATTTAGAATGCTTTAATTTTCACTTGTATCACTGTTCAAGCCCAAGAATCTATTACTCGCTTCGTTCTCTCTTATACAGGCCCCTCATACTTCAAAGTTTTCATGATTTATTCAATAACTTTTCATTACTCACTAGCCAAAAACATACACAAAAGATATAACACCTGCGCGAGACAATAAGATCTCATTAGCTGTAAACCCAGGAACGACAAATGAAAACAATTCAACGCAGTGTGCTAGCTCTCTCCCTACTTGGCTTGATAGCGGGGTGTCAGTTGACCGCCAGTGAGCCACTTCAACCTACGGCGAATCAAGACATCATCGAATCAGCCAAAAATGAACTGGATGGTATTGAAGAGCTAGAAGTCAGTGACGAGGGTGTTATTACCTTTACTCAGCGTCTAAGAACGCCAGGAACCTACTGGATTCCAGCGAGAATTAAAGAACTCAGCTACGATATATCATGCGTACAGCTTAGTTACTTCATTGATAGAGGCATGGTTGTGAAGTCTGCCTTTCTAGGAGCTCGAGGACGTGTTGAATATTACGACATGGAACGCTGTATGAAAGACACACCATTTCAGTAATACAGGCATAAAAAAAGCTCCACCAAAGTGGAGCTTTTCGTATTCGTTCTTAGCAACTATGGGCGAGCTACAAAACCTACTGCTTCGTATGCTTTCTTAAGCGTTTCAGCCGCTCGTGCCGAGGCTTTCTCAGCGCCTTGCTGCATTACCTCGTCCATGTAAGCACGATCAGCGCGAATACGGTGATATTCTGCTTGAATTGGCTCAAGCATTGCTACAACTGCCTCACCAACATCTTTCTTAAATGGGCCATACATTTCTACGCCTTGGTACTTCGCTTCAATCTCTTCGAAGCTCATGCCTGTCGCCGCAGAGTACAGACCCATTAGGTTAGCAATGCCCGCCTTGTTCTCGATATCATGACGGATACTTGGTGGCGTTTCGGTATCGGTTTGCGCTTTGTTGATCTTCTTAAGGATCGACTTAGGCTCTTCCAGCAGCGTGATAACGTTCTTACGGTTGTCATCAGATTTAGACATCTTCTTCGTTGCGTCTTGAAGGCTCATTACACGCGCATTTACTGTCGGAATGTAAGGCTCTGGAACTTGGAAGATTGGCTGCTCTGGCGAGTAAATATTGTTGAAACGCGTTGCGATATCGCGCGCTAATTCTAGATGTTGCTTCTGGTCACTGCCTACAGGTACTTGGTGTGCACCGTAAAGCAAAATGTCAGCCGCCATCAACACCGGGTAGTCAAATAGACCGACGTTTACGTCATTCGCGTAACGTGCCGATTTGTCTTTAAACTGAGTCATACGGCTCAGCTCACCCATTTGAGTGTAGCAGTTAAGAAGCCAACCTAATTGAGCATGCTCTGGTACATGTGACTGAACAAATAGCGTGCTCTTCTTCGGGTCAACACCAACTGCCAGACAAATTGCCAGTGCGTCTAGAGTTGCTTCATGCAGCGCTTTAGGGTCCTGACGAACCGTAATCGCGTGAAGGTCTACCACACAATATTGGCAATCATAATCGTCTTGCATCTGCTGCCATTGACGTAGAGCACCCAAGTAGTTACCGATACTTAGTTCACCTGAAGGTTGAACACCACTCAATACAATGGGTTTGCTCATTAGAATGATTCCTTTGACTTCTTAATCTAATTAAATGAAAAAAACCGTGCAGTAATAGGTGCACGGTTTACTCAGTGTACTCATTAACGAGTATTTTGGAAGCTCTTTTGTAGCCGTTATGCAGAAACCGCTACAACGTCCAATAATTCTGCCAAACTGTCAGCGACGAAATCTGGATTTGATGCTGAAATAGGTTCACCGTGGTTGTAACCATATGTCAGACCAAATGAGGCACAGCCTGCATTCTTTGCTGCGAGAATGTCGTTTTTCGAGTCGCCAACCATCAGCATTTCACTTGGTTGGATTTGGTGCTTTTCCATCAACCAGTTCAATGCTACTGGGTTTGGTTTTTTCTCTGGGAATGCATCACCGCCAAGGACATCAACGAAGTATTTTGCGATGTCGTGCTTTTCCAAAACGTCAGGCACAAACTTTGAAGGTTTGTTAGTCACCAACGCCATAACAAAGCCCGCTTTGTGCAGCTCTGCTAGTGTCTCTTTTACCGTTGGGTAAAGATGACTTAGCTTGTGACCGCTTTGCTCGTAGTAATCATCAAACAATACACGCGCTTTAGCACGAAGCTCTTCACTCAGCTCTGGGTTGATGGTCAGGCTTTGGCTTAATGAGCGACCAATAAGCACGTCTGCGCCGTTACCCACATAATCACGAACTTGTTCTTCTGAAACCGATGGAAAGCCAAGCGCCTGTACTGCTTGGTCTGCCGCGACAGCTAGATCTGGCACGCTATCAAGCAAAGTACCATCTAGATCGAAGGCGATGAATTTAATGTCTTGTTGAGTCATAACTTCCCTGAGGATTTTTATTTATAAATCGGTGAAAACGACAAAGGATGGCACCCCATCCTTTGTTTTTATCATTATGTCTAATTCTACAGTAACTGTTTGTTTCGTCGTTACTTTGCAGCAATACGCTGACGAACTGCCTCAAACAAACAGATGCCGGATGCCACAGATACGTTCAAGCTTGAAACGCTACCAGCCATTGGGATCTTAATCAAATCGTCGCAGGTTTCACGAGTCAGACGACGCATACCGTCACCTTCAGCCCCCATTACGATAGCAAGAGGTCCAGTCAGTTTGGCTTGGTAGATGTCGTGAGTTGCTTCACCCGCAGTACCAACAAACCAGATGCCTTTCTCTTGCAATGTACGCATAGTACGAGCCAAGTTAGTCACTCGGATCAATGGTACGACTTCAGCTGCACCACAAGCGACTTTACTTACCGTCGCATTCATTGGCGCAGAACGATCTTTCGGTACGATGATCGCCGCAGCACCTGCCGCATCTGCGTTACGTAAACACGCACCAAGATTGTGTGGATCGGTCACGCCGTCTAACACTAATAGCAGTGGTGATTCGTGCTGCGCCAGGATGTCATCTATATCGTTCTCATTCAGCTGCTTCGCTGGTTTCACACGAGCAATGATGCCTTGGTGATTTGCACCGCGCGCTTTGTCATCCAAAGTTTTACGTGTCATCTGCTGAATAGAAACACCACAAACCTGAAGATCATTTAGGATTGGCATTAGGCGATCATCTTGACGACCTTTTAAAACGTACGCCTCGATAAAACGCTCTGGTTCGCGCTCCAATACCGCCTTCACTGCGTGAATGCCGTAGATAAATTCGTTACTCATTGTTTAACCTGTTGTTCTGGTCGTATTGCCTGCGCCAACCAAGTTTGAACTAAGTTGGCGCTTCAACCTACTACTGCGCTTCTTTTTTAGTGCGCTTGGTTTTCTTCGGCTTACTGTGCGGCTTCTTTTTACGTGCTTTTTTCACTTTAGGCTTCTCGTTGCCTTCGGCGTCACCACGTTTTGGGCCATTACGCTTACTCGTTGCGCCCGTTTCTTCTGGGCGTTTAGTTGGCTCTATCGCAGGAACTGCACGAGCCGCGCCACCTTCCTTCGATGAAGAGCGAGTCGCAGCGCGTTTTTTATCTTTCGCTTTGCGCTTTGCTTCCGCTGCGCGTTTCTTCGCAGTCTTACCTTCGCCGCGTAGCTTACGACTTGTTTCGACCAATTCAAAGTCAATTTGCTTATCATCGAGGTTAACAGCCAGTACTTTTACTTTTACTGCATCACCTAAGCGGTAGATGTTACCGAAACTTTCACCAATAAGTCGTTGACCAATCGGGTCAAATTGATAGTAGTCGTTCGCAAGGGTAGAAATATGTACCAAACCATCGATGTGCAAATCCGTTAAACGTACAAAGAAGCCAAAGCTAGTGACATTAGCAATAACACCGTCTAGTTCGTCACCGACGTGGTCTTGCATATATTCACACTTCAGCCAATCCGCAACATCACGTGTTGCATCATCAGCACGGCGCTCTGTCATCGAACATTGTTCGCCGTAAAAATCCATGTCGTCAAACGAGTAATGATAGCCACCTGTTGGTGTCCAGCGATCTTGATTACGACCTTCTTCTTTAGCAATCAGATACTTGATTGCACGGTGAAGTAACAAGTCAGGGTAACGACGAATTGGCGACGTAAAGTGCGCATAGCGTTTCAATGCCAACCCAAAGTGCCCCGCGTTATCTGCGTTGTATACCGCTTGCTTCATTGAGCGTAGCAGCATGGTCTGAATCAACTCTTGATCTTGACGCCCGGAGATTTGACGTGCGAGATCAGCATAGTCCGTTGGTGAAGGCTCTAAACCACCTTTTAGCTCAAGACCAAGTTCACTTAAGAAGTCACGGAAACCTTGCAGGCGTAATTCACCTGGAGATTCGTGGATACGATAAAGCGCGGGCTCTTTCGCTTTTTCTACCAGCGATGCCGAAGCAATGTTGGCTAAAATCATACATTCTTCGATGATCTTATGCGCGTCATTACGAATTACTGGCTCAATGCTTTCGATTTTACGTTCCGCATTGAAAATAAATTTGGTTTCAACGGTTTCAAATTCGATTGCACCGCGTTGATCTCGTGCTTCTTTCAGCACTTTGTACATCTTGTGCAACTCTTCTAGATGAGAAACAAGCGGCTGGTAGCGCTCACGTAGTTCTTCATCCCCTTCTAGAATCGCGCTCACTTTGCTATATGTGAGACGAGCGTGCGAGTTCATCACCGCCTCGTAATGCTTGTAACCAGACAGCTTACCTGTATCGGAAATGGTCATTTCGCACACCATACACAAGCGATCTACTTGCGGGTTAAGCGAACATAGACCGTTCGACAGTACTTCTGGCAACATTGGCACAACTTGCGAAGGGAAATATACTGAGTTACCACGATTGATCGCTTCTTTGTCCAACGCAGAGTCAGGACGAACGTAGTAACTGACGTCAGCAATCGCTACCCATAAACGCCAACCACCTTCTTTGTTCTTTTCACAGTAAACGGCATCATCAAAGTCTCGTGCGTCTTCGCCGTCAATGGTCACTAGTGGCAAATCACGTAGATCCACACGACCAACTTTCGCTTCTTCTGGTACTTCTTCGCCTAAGTTTTCGATTTGTTTATCGACGGCTTCTGGCCATTCGTGAGGGATTTGGTGTGTACGAATCGCAATTTGTGTTTCCATACCTGGTGCCATGTTTTCACCAAGGACTTCAACCACTTTACCCATCATGCCGCGTGAGCGTGAGCCACGATCAGTAATTTCAATTACGACTACGTTACCCATGCGTGCACCCGCTTTGTGCTCATTTGGGATCAGGATATCTTGGCTGATACGCGAGTCATCTGGGACAACATAGGAGTATCCATATTCAAGGAAGAAACGACCAACGATTTGATCATTGCGCTCCTCTAGCACACGCACCAAACGTCCTTCACGGCGGCCGCGCTTGCTGTTGTCTGTCGGTTGCACTAAGACAAAATCACCGTGGATGATGTTCTTCATCTGATGGTGCGGTAACAGAATATCATCATCCTTGCCGACGCTGCCTTCTGGACGTACCCAACCATGGCCATCACGATGACCAATCACGTAACCTTTCACCATTTCAAGTTTTTCAGGCAATGCATAGCACTGACGGCGGGTAAACACCAGTTGGCCATCTCGCTCCATCGCACGTAGCCGACGACGCAACCCTTCGTATTGCTCTTCGCCCTCAAGCTTTAGTGCCTCAAACAAGTCGTTACGATTCATTGGAACGCCCGCTTGCTCTAGAAACTCGATGATAAACTCTCGGCTTGGAATTGGATTTTCGTAATTTTTGGATTCACGATCTGCAAAAGGATCGTTTGGAATATTGTCTGACATAGGCACGCCTATCTAGCAAGGAAGGTATATGGCTAGTATATCTGAGTCTCTCGATAAGCTACAGAATTGCTTTGAAAAAAGAATGATCGAGATCGACTCTAGGCATGCAAATGAGTTAAGGACGAGCCAGCAAGATCAGAAGTTCAGAATTGTCACTGAGCAAGGATTCAATCGTGCAGTCATCCAACTCCGCCAGAAAGGCACTTTTTGCTTTCGCCAATTTATCTTTGAGGCGGCAAGCAGGGGTAATATGGCAAAAATCCACACCACAGTTGACTAAATCTAACGGCTCTAAATCGCGCACAACACCACCGACTGTGATTTCAGACGCTGGCTTCATCAGCCGGATACCACCGTTTTTTCCGCGCACGGTATGGACATAACCCAACTGCCCTAACCGATTGATAACTTTAACCATATGGTTGCGCGACACACCAAATAAATCCGTCACTTCGGTAATGCTGGTTAACTCATCTTCCGGCAACGAAGCCAAGAAAATTAAGGTTCTCAACGCATAATCAGTGAAACTAGTTAACTGCATATTCTCTCCCAAAGTGCGACTCAATAACCCACTGGTGATGCTAAAACCCCAAACTTGAGCTATCGATAAAAGTGTAAATCTTTTCTTGATCGAAAGATACATTTGAGATACAACTTTAAACATGCATTATAAATACAACTTAAAGTAGGAAGCCCTTATGCTCAGCAATCAAACTATCGAGATCGTCAAAGCGACCGCACCACTCATCGCCGAAACAGGACCAAAACTGACCGCGCACTTTTACGAGCGTATGTTTACTCATAACCCTGAGTTGAAAGATATTTTTAACATGAGTAACCAGCGTAACGGCGATCAGCGTGAAGCATTATTCAACGCTATCTGTGCCTATGCTGCCAATATTGAAAATTTGCCAGCTCTGCTTGGCGCAGTAGAGAAAATTGCGCATAAGCACACGAGCTTTTTGATCACAGAAGATCAGTACCAAATCGTTGGTAAGCATTTACTTGCTACAATCGATGAGCTTTTTAATCCAGGTCAAGAAGTGTTGGATGCTTGGGCTGAGGCTTACGGCGTACTTGCGAATGTATTTATTCAGCGCGAAGAACAAATTTACCAACAAAATGAAGCTTTGGAAGGCGGCTGGCGCGGTCTACGCGAATTTGAATTAGTCGATAAAAAGATTGAGAGCGAACACATTTGCAGCTTTGTGTTCAAGCCAACCGATGGCCAAAAAGTGGCGCCGTATAAACCGGGACAATACCTTGGCATCTACATCAACAGTGACCAGTTAGAAAACCAAGAAATTCGCCAATATAGCCTGTCTTCTGCGGTCCAAGAGAACACCTACCGTATCTCAGTAAAACGTGAAGAAGGCGGAAAAGTGTCGAACTACCTGCACGATAGCCTGAACATTGGCGAAAAAGTGCAGCTTGCGGCCCCTGCCGGTGATTTCTTTATGGATGCCGAACCACAAACACCCGTTGTTCTAATTTCTGCTGGTGTGGGACTTACTCCAACGCTGTCAATGCTAGAAAGTCTCTCAGCACATCAAGCACCTGTAACTTGGGTTCATGCAACAGAAAATGGCCAACAGCATGCTTTCAAGCAACACGTAAACCAACTCGTTGCAGAAAAAGAAAATATGAACGCGCTCGTTTGGTATAACCAACCAACGGCAGAAGACAAGCTAGGCGAAGACTTCCACTTCACGGGCTTTGTCAATCTGTATGAAATTGAAGCTGCATTAAAGCAAGATAACGTGCAGGTATACTTCTGTGGTCCTGTAGGATTTATGCAGCACGTAGCGAAACAGCTATTAGAACTTGGCGTACCAGAAGAGCAATTCCATTACGAATGCTTCGGTCCACACAAAGTGGTTTAAGCGCTACCAACTATCGGGAAAACAACAAAGCCCACGTGACGTGGGCTTTGTTGTATGAAGTTGTTTGCAATATTGAAGCGTTACCAAAAGGTGTCTCGCCGTTTAGCTCGAGCAATAACGTTTTGTGGCATGCGCTGTTCAAGGCCGTTTCTCAATACAGTTATGCGCTTATGCTGCCGCTTATCTGCTGTGACAGAGTTATATAACCAACGATACGCATCTTCGTAATCGAGTGGACTGCCATAATCACGTAAAAGCAACTCGGCCAGATGAATACGCGCGTTTAGGTTTCCCATTGACGCAGCTTCTCGCAAATATGGAATTGCACGTTCTTTATCTTGCTGTACTAAAGTGCCACGCGAATAGTATCGGCCAATCTGCTCTAGTGCAGCTGGTAACCCCTGATGCGCTGCATTTTCGATGTAGTAAAGACCCAGTTCGACATCTTGCTCGACACACACCCCCCAAGCCAACATATCTCCGTACAGAAATTCATAAGCGGGTAAGTTAATTCGAGTCGCACGAGCTACGATATCCTCCACCAGCTGGCAGTTATCAGCGCGCACACGTTGTAAGTGCTTATTTTGCTCAATAAGCTTTATCAGCTCTGCTTCGGTATAGATCGGAACTGGTGCCCCCACATCAGCAACATTGGCTTTCACTGTGGTAGCAACCAAGGTCAACAACAGTGAAGCAGCCACTGTTCGTAACTTCATAAACGTACCCTTAAGGTATCTAAGAAACCAAAGATCGGTGAAGGATCTCCTCTGCTTGATAACCTTATCGGCAAAAAACAGCTAAGCTTTAGACAATTTTTGCCTCTGATTTAGGCTCAGCGGCAAAAGCTTGCCATATGAGAGTCACGCTGTTTTTGTTCAGATACAAAAAAGCCGACCAGAAGGTCGGCTTTTGCAATCTTTAACGGCTATCAATTAAGCTTCGAATGGGTGAACTTTGATGATAGTTTCGTTACGGTCAGGACCTGTAGAGATGATGTCTACTGGAACGCCAGTTAGCTCTTCAATACGCTTGATGTAGTCAAGAGCGGCTTGTGGTAGAGCATCTAGTGACTTAGCACCAAATGTGTTCTCAGACCAACCAGGCATTGTTTCGTAGATTGGCGTTGCTTTTTCGAATGCTTCAGCAGCCATCGGAGAAACTTCTAGCACAGAGCCATCTTCCATCTTGTAACCAGTACAGATTTTTAGCTCTTCTAGACCATCTAGTACGTCTAGTTTAGTTAGACAGAAACCAGATACAGAGTTGATTTGGATTGCACGACGCATAGCAACAGCATCGAACCAACCTGTACGACGTAGACGACCAGTTGTCGCACCGAACTCGTGGCCAACTTCACCTAAGTGCTTACCAATTGGATCTTGCTTATCTAAACCGTCGTATAGTTCAGTCGGGAATGGACCAGCACCAACGCGAGTACAGTACGCTTTTGCGATACCCAAGATGTAACCGATGTGACGAGGACCAAAACCAGAACCTGCAGCAACACCACCAGCAGTCGTGTTAGAAGACGTTACGTACGGGTAAGTACCGTGGTCGATATCAAGTAGTGTACCTTGTGCACCTTCGAACATGATCTTGTCGCCGCGCTTACGTGCTGCGTCTAGTTCGTCAGTTACGTCGATAACCATTGACGTTAGTAGTTCAGCGTAGCCTTTAGCTTGCTCAAGTACTTCTTCGTAGCTTACTGGCTCCGCTTTGTAGAAGTTAACTAGTTGGAAGTTATGGAACTCCATGACTTCTTTTAGCTTCTCTGCGAAAGTCGCCATATCGAATAGGTCGCCAACGCGTAGACCGCGACGAGCAACTTTATCTTCGTATGCTGGACCGATACCACGACCAGTAGTACCGATAGCTTTTTTACCGCGAGCGATTTCGCGAGCTTGGTCCATTGCAACGTGGTAAGGAAGAATTAGCGGACATGCTTCAGAAATGAAAAGACGCTCGCGTACTGGAATACCGCGCTCTTCAAGAGGCTTCATTTCTTTAAGTAGAGCTTCAGGTGATAGTACAACACCGTTACCGATAACACATTTTACGTTATCGCGAAGGATACCTGATGGAATTAAGTGAAGAACGGTTTTTTCACCGTCAATTACGAGAGTGTGACCTGCGTTGTGACCGCCTTGGTAGCGTACCACGTATTTTGCATCTTCAGTTAAAAGGTCTACGATTTTACCTTTACCTTCGTCACCCCATTGGGTGCCTAGAACGACTACGTTATTTCCCATCTTTCCAAGTCTGATTGCTAGTTAAAAATGGATTCTAGCACCGAATCACGCTTCTTGCAGTCATTTTTTGTTCACAGAGTTGCTACCAGAATGTCATCTTGCCGCTTTGTTCATTTTGAAATCAGCATATCACTGATAGTATTTAGCTTTCTCTATTCGACTGGAAAGCGCTATGTCTGAATCCATATGGTTGGCGATTGGGCTCGTCTTGATCGTGGAAGGCATTGGGCCACTGATTGCTCCTAACGGTTGGCGGAATATGGTGGCTCAATTAAGTGAACAACCCAACAATCAGCTACGACGCATCGGTGGCTGCCTAGTAGTTGCTGGAGCCGTAATCGCCATCATGATGAGCTAGCACTTAGCATCAGATACAAAAAAGGCTCCCTAAGGAGCCTTTTATTTCAATGAGAAGCGGAGATTATTTCTCCATGCTGCCCTTCGACTGGTTCATGTATTGGAAGAACTCACTCTTCGGATCAAGCACCAGAATATCGCTCTTAGAGCTGAAGGACTTCTCATACGCACGTAGCGAGCGTAGGAAGCTAAAGAACTCAGGGTCTTTGTTGTACGCTTCAGCATAAATCTTCGCAGCTTCAGCATCCGCCTCACCTCGTGTCACACGCGCAGTTTTATCAGCTTCAGCTAGAATAGTTGCTACTTCTAGTTCTGCTTGAGCACGAATAACTTCCGCTTTTTCACGACCTTGAGAACGGTGCTTACGAGCAACGGACTCACGCTCCGCACGCATACGACGGTAGATAGACTCACTGATTTCATCAGGCAGGTTGATTTTCTTCATTCGGAAATCAACGACACGAACACCTAAGTCTTTCATTGCGCTTTCACGCGTGTCTTTCAATACTTCAGACATGATTAGGTCGCGTTCACCATCAATCTCAAGCGCCTCACGAGCCGCTTCAGTTGCGACAACATCGGCACTTGCGTCTTCTGGTAGCACATCATCGTTACGTGGACCAGATACGATCTGTTTGATTTCACGAGCACCGATTTCAGAACGAAGCACGTCCGTCACTTTACGCTCAAGTAGTGCCTCTGCCGTTAGCGAGTTACCACCGCCAGTCGCGAGGTAGTAGCGACCAAAATCTTCAATACGCCACTTCACGTAGGTATCAATGATAACGTCTTTTTTCTCAGACGTTACGAAACGGTCTGCACGGCCATCCATTGTTTGGATACGTGCATCAAGTTGTTTCACACGGTCAAACAAAGGCATCTTGAAATGCAGACCAGGCTCGTAAATTCGAGTGATGTCGTTGTTGTCTTTCAAGACACGACCAAATCGAACCACGATACCGCGCTCACCTTCAGGAATCACAAACAAAGACATCAACATTAATGCCAGTGCGATTACCAGTACAGGGATCATTAACTTACGCATTCTTAGTATCTCCCTTGACGTGAACCTGTTGAACGAGACTGCGAGTTCGAAGTGTCTTCTTGTGTACGATCAGACTCAAGTTGAATTTGATCATAGGTTGAAGATGACTTCGATTTACGTTTGGTATCTGCTTTGCCCTCTTGTCCCGCCAACTTATCAATTGGAAGGTAAAGAAGATTGCCGCTTGATTCCGAGTCAATCAACACTTTCGAAGTGCTTGAGTACACCTCTTCCATTGCGTCAATGTACAGACGATCACGCGTTACACCAGGCGCTGCTTGGTATTCTGGTAGTAGTTTTTCGAACTGTGCTACCTGACCAAGAGCCTCGTTAGTGACACGCTCATTGTAACCTTGTGCTTCTTTCTTCAAACGCTCCGCACGACCCGTTGCCTTAGGCAAGATTTCGTTCTTGTATGCTTCAGCTTCACGAATGAAACGCTCTTCATCCTCACGTGCTGCGATTGCATCATCAAACGCATCTTTCACTTGCTCTGGTGGACGAGCAGACTGGAAGTTCACATCAACAAGTACCAGACCCATATCATAGCTATCAATGATTTGGTTCAGTGTTTCTTGCGTAGTTTGACGAATTTGCTGACGACCACTGGTTAGAATGCTATCCATCAATGAGTCACCAATTACTGCACGTAGTGCAGAATCCGTTGCTTGACGCAAGCTGTCGTCTGCATTGGTTACACGGTACAAGTATTTGTATGGGTCAGTCACTCGGTACTGAACATCCATCGCAACTGTTACAACGTTTTCATCTTTAGTCAGCATTAGACCAGATGCACGTAGTGAACGAATCGCTTGTACGTTTACCGCTTCGTACTCATCAATAAAGCGAGGACGCCAGTTAAGACCTGGGTCTACGATACGATCGTATTTACCTAAACGCAGTACAACACCACGCTCTGCTTCACCGATGGTGTAAAAACCAGCGAAGAACCAAACTGCAACAGCAATCAGAGCAATCACGCCAAAGCCAATTGCACTACCACCACCGCCGCCGATTGGAGAACCACCGCCGCCTTTTTTACCAAACTTGCCGCCCAGCTTTTGACTCAGTTTGTTGAACACTTCATCTAAATCTGGCGGACCTTGATCTCGGCCACCAGGACGCTGGCCACCACGATTATTATTACCCCAAGGGTCATTATCGCGGCCATTGTTGCCGTTGTTATTTCCAGGCTCATTCCACGCCATTAGAAAGCTCCATCATTTGATATGACGTTATACTGTAGCAGTCCTTTAAGTGACTATAAAGCCAGTCAAAACTGCCCCTTCTCTTTTTTCAAGTCTAGACCAATCTACTTGCTGCATTCGAATATCGATCAACAAGTTACCATCCTGGTCATATTCCTCACGTTGAATACACTTCATTTGGAAGAAGGTACTACGGAATCGTCCTTGATACTGTGGAGGAATTCGCAACTGATGCTCGACCATTTGTGACGCCAGACGTTCCGTCAGCGCCTCAAACAGGACATCAATGCCCAACCCATCCATTGCTGAAACCCAAACTGCGCGAGGTACGCCTTCCTCGTCTCGTTCTATACGTGGTTTCTGCGAATCTAGATTGTCGATTTTGTTCATGACAACCAGAGTCGGCACTTCATGCGCATCGATCTCTTCTAGTACTTCATGAACAGCTTGAATATTCTCACGAAAACGCTCATCACTGGCATCAACAACATGTAACAAAATGTCAGCTTCTTGCGTTTCCTGCAAGGTTGCCTTGAAGGCCGCAACCAAGTCGTGTGGCAAATGTCGAATAAAACCAACCGTGTCTGCCAGGATGGCAGGACCAACATCTGCTAACTCTATCTTACGTAAAGTCGGGTCCAAAGTAGCAAATAATTGATCAGCCGCGTACACGCCAGCTTCTGTAATACGGTTGAAGAGTGTCGACTTACCCGCGTTGGTGTAACCCACAAGTGAAACCGTTGGGATTTCAGCTCGATTTCGGGCGCGGCGCCCTTGTTCACGCTGCTTCGCTACTTTGTCTAAGCGTCGCAGGATGGCTTTGATTCTGTCACGCAATAAGCGACGGTCGGTTTCCAGCTGGGTTTCACCCGGGCCACGTAAACCGATACCACCTTTCTGCCTTTCAAGGTGCGTCCAACCACGAATCAAACGAGTAGAGATATGACGAAGTTGAGCCAGCTCTACCTGTAGCTTACCTTCGTGTGTTCGAGCTCGTTGAGCAAAGATATCGAGAATAAGACCAGTGCGGTCGAGAACTCGACATTGGCACAGTGCTTCGAGGTTACGTTCTTGGGCAGGAGAGAGGGCGTGATTAAAAATCACAATTTCGGCACCCGTTGATTGTACCGCTGTAGCAATCTCTTGGGCCTTACCCTCTCCGACATAGTATTTCGGGTGTGGGGATTGACGACTACCAGTTACCACTTGTAGCGCCTCTACCCCAGCAGAAGAAACCAGCATTTCGAACTCAGCCAGATCTTCCCATTCACCTTCTTGCGTGAAGTTGATATGAACAAGTACGGCTCGCTCACCGGATTCATAACGGTCAAACAAGCAATCAACTCCTTATTTTAAAAATACTCGATGAAGAATTAATCTTCTGATTTCTCTTGTGGACGCTCACCTTGTGGACGTTCACCGCTGTGATGGCTCACTGGACGAGCCGGCACAACTGTTGAGATCGCGTGCTTGTACACCATTTGGTTAACAGTATTCTTCAGCAGGATCACAAATTGATCGAATGATTCGATCTGACCTTGTAGTTTAATACCATTCACAAGGTAGATAGATACCGGGATACGCTCACGACGTAGCGCGTTTAGAAATGGGTCTTGTAGAGATTGCCCCTTAGCCATTTTTATTTTCCTTATTTAATTTGTAGTTGTAATTATTTAGCTAGTGGTGCAATGCAAAAGATACGGCTTTTGCATCTGAGCTAAACGAATCAAAAATGCACTCTAAGTAATTAGCAGCATAGTATAAAAACCGCCAACAACAGATCCTTTGAGAGTGCGTTCACGCAAAAACGATCACATTATACACAGCTATGTCAATCAGATGCTATTGCTTCCGACATCGTTTCTAATGCCTGTTCAATGTTCTCGCTATCCAACCAAGTTAAATCATCCCAGCTGCGTAACCAGGTGATTTGACGCTTGGCCAATTGACGAGTCGCGCATACGCCACGAAATACCGCTTCGTCACGTGTACACTCCCCATCTAAATACTCCCACATCTGTCGGTAACCGACGCATCGTATGGAAGGAAGATCGGGGTGAAGATCTTTTCGCGAATGTAACGCTTTCATTTCTTCTTCAAAGCCCGCTTCCATCATCTTCTCGAAACGGAGTTCAATCCGACGGTGAAGTTCTGCCCTATCCTTGGGAGCTATTGCAAACTGCTTGACTCGGTATGGTAGGCTTTCACCTTTCGTTTGAGTCAATTCAGTCAAAGTTTTACCTGAAATGCGAAAAACTTCCAATGCCCGAGATAAACGTTGGGGATCATTGGGATGGATTCTCGCGGCTGACACAGGATCAACCTCTTTGAGTTCATCGTGCAACACTGACCAACCTTTAGTCAATGCCTCTTGTTCAATTTGCTGACGAATTTCAGGATTTGCAGCAGGAAGTGGTGATAAACCTTCAAGTAACGCCTTGTAATACAGCATTGTTCCACCCACAAGAAGTGGAATTTTTCCTTCTGCAACAATATCATCCATCGCTTTCAATGCATCTCGACGAAAGTCGGCGACAGAGTAAGATTCACTTGGATCCAAAATATCTATCAAGCGATGAGGCGCCAAACTTAACTCTTTTTCATCCGGTTTCGCCGTACCGATATCCATCCCTTTGTAGATCAAAGCAGAATCAACACTGATGATCTCAATCGGAAATTTTTGACGAAGACGAATCGCCAGCTCAGTTTTGCCTGATGCAGTTGGCCCCATTAAAAATAGCGCCAAAGGTAGTTTATCTGTCATGGTTTTAATTTGGCTATCGTGGCAGAGAAATCAACAGCGGATACGAATTTTGTATCTTCTAATGGCAATTGACCATGTCTTAGCTGTTCAAGTTCCGCAATAATTTGAATGGCTTCAGAAAAAGTATAGTGACTCTTCACTGTCGTGACCTGTAATGCGAGCCAATCTATCAACTCAGACAGCATCTGAGCCGCTGCTATACCTTCGTTCACACAAGATTGCGCGTAAGATAACAGATCTGGTACTAAATTTTGTAAGTTTTGTTGACGCAGCGGAGCTGGGACGCCCATCACCATTAAGGCGTGCTCGTTTCTCGCTTTCAATTGAATACCAAGCAATGCCAAATCTTGTTGATAATCTTGGGCCAGTCTCACTAATTCGGGCTCTAACTTAATAGATAGAGGAACAAGCAGAGGTTGTGCCTTGAGTGCACCATCGCTTGGAGTGAGCTGGCCTTTTACACGATAAAATTCTGCTCTAGGTAACGAGACTAACGCCGCCCCACTGTCACTGCTCATCAAAACAAATTGTTCATCGACCACCATCAGCGCTTTGCCTAATGCAGTAATCGATGGCATTGATGTGTGCGAAGTTATCGTTTGGGGCGCTATTGGAGTGACTGCCTGAGCCTCAAACTCTGGCGTTTTCAGCAGCTCGTGATAAGCGCGTACTTCTTGTTTAGTTGGCGCTGGTTCTACGTGGCGCTCTTTACTGTGACTTGGCTTTGGTGCAGGTTTGGATTCCACCCAATCATTACGTTTGAATGACTCCACTACGCGCGCCTCTCGCACGGAGGTTTCACTAGGACCGCTATTACGAGGCTTCACTTCATAATCACTGCGTCCAGGATAAGCCGGTGTACTCTCTATCGCTTGATAAACCCGCTCTGGTACTGGTGAAGATGCTGGCTCTTGTACTTTTTCAGGCTCTGGCGAATGCTCAATCTCTTCGGATTCAGTCTGTTCCACGCGATGAAATGCCGATTCATTCACCTGTGGTTTATCAATCACAGCGCTTTGTGAAAGTGCATCCGTCAGAGCTTGATAGATGAAATCATGCACCAAACGAGCTTGGTGGAAACGCACTTCATGCTTAGCAGGGTGAACATTCACATCTACTTGGTGCGGATCTAGCTCAATAAAGAGCACATACGCAGCAAACTGATCTGGCTTTAAGCTCATTTCATAGCTTTGACGAATCGCGTGATTGATTAATTTGTCACGCATCATTCGGCCATTCACATAGCAATATTGTAAATCGCTTTGCTGCCTTGCTCCCTCTGGCGTGGTAATCCACCCATGTAGATTTAACCCTTGATGCTCAAGCTCGATTCTGAGCATGTGTCGAACAAACGCGTTACCGCAGACAGCTGCAATACGTTTTTCGGTTTGAAGCTGATTTTTCGCCGCACGATATTGACGAATGATCTTGCCGTTGTGGCGCACATTGATGGTGACATCAAAGCGGCTTAACGCAATGCGTTTCAATAACTCATCAATATGAGCAAATTCGGTTTTCTCCGTACGAAGAAACTTGCGACGCGCTGGAGTATTAAAAAATAAGTCCAACACTTCAACAGTCGTGCCAATCGGGTGCGCTGCTGGCTTAAGCTTCACCTGCATATCACGCCCTTCGGAGTAAGCACTCCAAGCTTCTTCTTGTGCCGCAGGACGCGACGTGAGCGTCAAACGCGAGACTGAGCTAATACTGGCTAACGCTTCACCGCGAAAACCTAGACTCATAATGGCTTCGAGATCATCTAAGGTATGTATCTTAGATGTCGCATGACGACTGAGCGCTAAGCCGAGTTCATCTTTCGCGATACCTTTTCCGTTATCACGAACACGAATCAGCTTTGCGCCTCCTTTCTCGATATCGATATCGATTCGAGTTGCGCCAGAATCAAGACTATTTTCAACCAGCTCTTTAATCACAGAAGCAGGTCTTTCGACCACTTCCCCTGCGGCGATTTGGTTTGCAAGTCTGGCTGGCAAAATTTTAATCGTCATAATGAGTTAGAAGCTCACCTACTTGTTTGGAATGATCAGGACTTGCCCAACCGCTAGCTGATCAGAGCGTAAGTTATTCGCTTTACGAATGCTCGATACGCTAACGCCGTATTTGGACGCTATTTTGCCAAGGAACTCACCCCGAGAAACCTTGTGCTTACGAATCGGTTTATCTTTTACCGCGACCGTTATCTTCAACTTTTGCCCTACCCACAAGGTATCTGACTTCAAGTTATTCTCTCGGCGGATATCTGAAACCTTCACTTTATAGTGATTCGCAATCTTACCTAAGAACTCACCAGACTTAACCTTGTGCGTAATGGTTTCTGTCTCAACAGTAATCGGTTTACTTGGCACTTTAATCGTACCAGCAGAAGGAATGTTGAGCTTCTGACCAATTGCCAAGCCTGTCGACTTCAAGTTGTTTGCCGACATCAGCGCTTTAGAGCTAAGCCCATATTTGTTCGCGATCACCGATAATGACTCGCCACGCTTTACAATATGTACCATTGGCTTCGCTGAAGGCGAGAACACCGTACCCTCTGGTGGGTTATCTTTTAAGTACTT
Source organism: Vibrio sp. 1727 (assembly GCF_033344415.1). NCBI lineage: Bacteria > Pseudomonadati > Pseudomonadota > Gammaproteobacteria > Vibrionales > Vibrionaceae > Vibrio > Vibrio sp. 1727. The sequence continues at coordinate 3,719 of NZ_JAWPOT010000029.1, read as the reverse complement.
GACGACCGCCTTAGTGATAGCCTGAGCTAACTTATCTTGGTGCGCTCGTTGAAACAGTAAACGCTCTTCTGTTGGGTTAGAAATAAAGCCCGTTTCCACTAGCACAGACGGAATCTGTGGAGAGCGTAAAACCGCAAGGCTGGTGTTGATCGGTTTGGTGTTATGCAGGTGCGCAACACGTCCCATCTCACCTAGGATTTCTGTTGCCAGCTTATAACCTTCTTTTTGTGAATGACTAAACTGCAAGTCCAACAAAGTTTGGTTCACGTTACGATCTTTTGTCTTCGTGAAGAACGCATTACCCGAGCCGCCCAATAACTCAGACTGTTTCTCATGGTTCTCGACCCAACGAGCAATTTCGGTATTTGCACGACGAGTATTTAGTACGAAGACCGATCCACCGCGAGGCTTCGGTGAAGTAAACGCATCTGCGTGAATGGAAATCAGCAAGTGCGCATCATTTTCACGAGCAATCGCGACACGACGGTTTAAGTTTACAAAATAATCTCCCGTACGAGTCATGCGCGTTTTAATACCAGGAGTCGCATCGAGCTGAGCAGCAATTTTTCTTGAGATACTCAATACCGCATCTTTCTCGTACTTACGACGTGAAGGGCCAATAGAGCCAGGGTCTTCCCCACCGTGACCAGGGTCGATAACAATTAACACTTCTTGAGCTCGTTGAACTGAACTCATGTCTTTGCTGGCCGCCGCTGGCTTACTCGGTTTAGAGGTCGAGGCCTTCTTACCGTGCGGTAAATCAATCACCAAGCGGTGACCATACTGCCCACCTGGTGTTGGGCTTAATTTAAATAACTCCGCTTGAACGCTCTTTTTTAGTTCAAACACCAAACGATAAGTGCCCTTCTCTGGAGGCGAGCTTTTTCGTACCAGTTTTAAAACAGGGCTATCCGTAACAGTAACAGGTAGTTTGGCCTGCATCGTCGTGCTTTTTAAATCCACGACAAGGCGATCCGGCCCTGATAAAGAGAAATAGGAATAGTCAGCTTCCGAGCCTAAATCGATGACAACACGCGTTTCATCAGGTGAAGGCCAAACTCGAAAACTCTTAACGACGTTAGCAAATGCTAAATTGGGGATGAGAAGGAGAAAAGTGGCGACAAACGTCGCCACCACTCTAAAATTTGAAAAACTCAACATAGCTCCAATCGACTGAGTAACTGCACACCATAATCATTATTAGCTGTTAGTTCGGCTACACGTTGCTCACCTTGGTAGCGAATGTTTACATCAAGATCCGGTTGTGGCAGTAAGCCATGCCCTTTTTCAGGCCATTCAACCAAGCAAATCGCATCGTCTGTGAAATAGTCTCGAATCCCCATAAACTCAAGCTCTTCAGGATCCGCAAGACGATAAAGGTCGAAGTGATATACTTGCCACTGATCCAACTGGTACGGTTCGACTAGAGTATAAGTTGGACTTTTCACGTTACCTTGATGACCAAGAGCACGGACAAAACCACGACTAAAGGTTGTTTTACCTGCACCCAAATCACCATGCAGATAAATTGTGGTTTGCTGGGAACAAAGCTGAGCCAAAGCGGTGCCTAGTGCAACCGTTTCATGCTCATCTTTTAAATTGAATTGTTTCGTGCTCATTGATGCTTCTCTAACTAATGATCGTTGACTATATAAAAATCAAAAGAACAGGAATAGTAAACCGTGTTGGTTTTGAGAGACAAGCTTTCAAATGTCATATGTGCGAAAAAAGTATCCAATAAACGGTATCTTAATCATCTTAGTATCGACCTAGATTTAGAATATATGCAAATGACTTCAATAAGCAGTATTCACAACATCAAAAACGTACCTAACTGGGTAGCACCAAAGCCAGAGATCCGTTAAGATCCGCCCCCCTTTATTCCGGTGGTTAACATGAACTACGAACAACTCGCACAACAAATCAAAGTTTGGGGAAAAGAACTCGGCTTCCAAAAAGTTGGGATCTGCGACGTTGATCTGAGTGAACATGAAGCAGCACTACAAAAATGGCTTGATGCAGGCTATCACGGCTCAATGGATTGGATGGCTCGTCACGGTATGATGCGTGCTAGACCCCATGAGCTACTCCCGGGAACCGTTCGTGTTATCAGCGTCCGGATGGACTATCTGCCACCAGAGGCTCAATTCGCTTCGAACCTCGCGAATAAAAGTCATGCCTATATTAGCCGCTACGCACTAGGGCGCGATTATCACAAGCTCGTCAGAAAGCAGCTAAATAAGCTCGGCAAACTTATTGAACAAGAGGTTGGTCAATATGGTTACCGACCTTTCGTTGATTCCGCACCAATATTAGAGCGACCTCTCGCCCAAAAAGCGGGCTTAGGTTGGACCGGGAAACATTCCCTGATTTTAGATCAAGACTGTGGATCGTGGTTCTTTTTAGGTGAACTACTTATCGACTTACCACTACCCGTAGATGAGCCAAGCGTTGATCAGTGCGGTAAATGCAAAGCATGCATTACATCATGCCCAACACAAGCCATCGTTGAAGACAAAGTTGTCGATGCCAGGCGTTGTATCTCTTATCTCACCATCGAGTTCGATGGCGTGATTCCTGAAGAGTTTCGAAAGCCAATGGGTAACCGCATTTATGGTTGTGACGACTGTCAATTGGTTTGCCCATGGAACCGCTACGCCGACATAACGGAGCAAGATGATTTCCACCGTCGTGACAGTTTCAAAAACCCTGACCTCGTCGACATGTTTAACTGGGATGAAGCGACTTTTCTAAAAAATATGGAAGGCTCCGCTATCCGTCGTATTGGTCATATACAGTGGCTACGTAACATCGCTGTCGCACTTGGTAATGCAGAATATAGTCAGCGAATCATAGATGCGCTGGAAAGTCGGCAAGGTGAAAATAAATTACTTGATGAGCACATTAAATGGGCTTTGACAGAGCAACTGAATCAACTCCCCACTGAGAGTAATTCATCTATAGAGACGAAAAAGCAACGCTTAATAAGGATAGTCGAGAAGGGACTGCCGAGAGACGCATAGAGCGTAGTCTATATGCAAGAGATTGAAAGTACTTTTGCATGTTCAATTCATGACCTTGTTCTCAATTTTGTAATGTGGAAAAAAATTTGAGATTCAAGAAAAACAAGCTAGCAGAAAAAAGTTAAACACAGCTCGGAGAAATGACTAGGATCAAAAAAATACCAGTTAATGATCGTATTTTAACGTACTCGATCCGACAAAAAACTTATTTTTTCTTTATATAACAAAGATTTAATTGATATTTCTTTGTTATTTCAACTTCACTTTAGAGAAAAGATCTTTCTTCCCCATCATAAAAAGTCGAGCTAAAAACACTTTATCAACCAACTTATCCACAGAACGACGTATGTGGATAACTCTGTTAATTAAAGTAGATAAAACACGCGAAGCCTCATCATACTTGTACGTCAGCCGATTCATATCGTGTTTTAAACACAAACGAAATCGTCCGACATCATATGATGCGGATAAAAGTTTAGCTTTTGGGGATTCATGCTTCGCAGCATTATGAAAAGAGCGATGTGATTGGTTGCGAGAAGCAGGAGTTGAATCAAGCGGCGCATCCGTAGACGACTTAACAATTGTATACTAAATAAGTACTCAATCTATCGTCTTGTATTTGGTTGCGGGGGCCGGATTTGAACCGACGACCTTCGGGTTATGAGCCCGACGAGCTACCAAGCTGCTCCACCCCGC
>NZ_JAWPOT010000298.1:0-681 GCF_033344415.1 Vibrio sp. 1727 | reverse complement strand
TTTTGGATATGCATGCGATCATCGAGTTGACATGATTTAATTTTGCGCAAGCATAACCAAAAGCAATCCAACGAGAAAGGGAAGTCACCATCTTCTCGTGACTCCCCCCTAAAAAGTTGCTCAGGTACTCAGTTTTGCGTTCTCGATTGTTAATTCTATGATTTTTAATGCTCAGATTTTTATCAATTCCTGTGAAACCATTCGTTGTTGTGAAGTGTCTTCAATCAGAGCAGGTAAATTACTGGGCGTTGGTGAGCTCTTCATTTACCCAGTATTTTGAACCAGATACGTTTGCATCGATAAGCAAGCCTTTTGAGTTGAGCTGATAAACGGCAACGCCGCTGTTGAACTGTGCAGAGAACTCTTCGGCATCTTCGCCTGCAACTGCTGAAGCTTCGCTGGTTGCTTCCCAACCTTCGTTGACGAACGTATCGAAGTCCTGTTTGCTTTCAAACAAAACCACTTGCTGATAAAACTTGCCGCCGAGCCCTAGCGCAACCCCCATACCAAACATGTTCATGTAGGTGCGTTTTTCGGTGGTCTTATCTACTGCCACACCAGAGCCTGAATTGGTGTGGAAAAGCAAAGAGAGCTTGCGAGAATCAAAAACGGCGTAGCCGTAAGCTTTATCGTAAATCGTTTTCGCTTCTGGTTTTTCATTAAAGAGTTTGAGTAAGGTGC
>NZ_JAWPOT010000297.1:0-682 GCF_033344415.1 Vibrio sp. 1727 | reverse complement strand
CCAACAGCAGTAACGGAGTGGCAATCAACATGATTTTGGTGTGAATATGTAAGAAGTGGAAACCTTTACGCCAATGTCGCCAAACGTCACCAATCACAGTAAAACCCAAGCCGCCAAAGATAAACAGACCAGCTAAGGTGAAACTCACTAACGGATCGTTGACAAAACTCATCATGCTGTCAGAGAAGAGAGCGAAGCCAGCATTGTTGAAAGCCGAAATAGAATGAAACAGCGCATAGAACATGCCCGTCTGCCAACCCATTTCTGGCACCCAACGATACGAGAGGAAGACAAAACCTATCGCCTCTGCCACCAGCGCAAATGTGACGATCTTTTTCACCAAACGACGCAGGTTGACTTGCCTTTCTTGGCCAAGTGCTTCTTTGGCTAATGCTTGCTGACGTAGACTCAAGCGCACCCCAAACATATAGAGCAGCACCGCAGATAAGGTCATTTGCCCTAAGCCGCCGATCTGCATCAAACACATCAGAAGAATTTTACCCGCGAGCGTAAAATGTTGGCCGGTATCGACCACACCCAACCCAGTCACACTGATGGCTGAAGTCGCGGTAAACAACGCGTCAGTAATAGACAGACCAGAAACCGAAAAAACCGGTAGCGTAAGCAGAACAGCAGAAGGCAACAACACTCCGAGAAAGCTCAGCAATATAATGCGCGGTTC
>NZ_JAWPOT010000296.1:0-683 GCF_033344415.1 Vibrio sp. 1727 | reverse complement strand
TACCTGAAATTAGCTTAGGAGAACGTGTACGTGTCGACAGTTGATTAACGTAAGACAGGACTTTTGCGCGGTCTAACTCTGCAACACGACAATCTTGCATAACACCTGATAAACCAGCTAAGTGCAGCATCCGTCCAGAAAAAGCGTCTGTCGCACCACTTTGGTACTGTACATGATAACGGTACTTCTTCCAGACACGATAGAGCAAACTGGTGTAGCGATTATGGAAGAAATCAAAGAAATCTTTTACCGGGTTGTCATCAGGTTCACGCCCAGTAAGTTTCTCCGTATAAGAGGCAGGCAATGGAGAGCTCGAACCATGCAAACCAAGGAAGTTCGTTTCGACTCGTGAATACTGCTGCCCACTTCGTTCCATATGAACGATAAATTCCATATCACTCTTAGGGAAGCATAGATTAGGCGACACGCTGAACTCAATTCGCTCTTGATGGAAGTATTTGTTCTCGCCCACGGCAACAAAATTTGAGTTTGGCTCCAGCTGGTAGTGTTTCTCTAACAGCAACACCGCTTGGTAGAAACTAAACTCATTCGACTTATCAGAAAGTGTGTTAATCATAGTATCGTCTGCTGCCCGATTAGGCTTGCCCAGTTGTAAACCTCGCCCGTCGCTTCATCGAACACCTCTAGTTCGGTAAAGGAGTTCACACTCGAATACAAACGGA
>NZ_JAWPOT010000295.1:0-683 GCF_033344415.1 Vibrio sp. 1727 | reverse complement strand
AAACCGCGTGTATTGACCACGCCCGCACGGGTATAAACTTTCGCCCACAACTCGTAAGGTGCGTAGTAATTTTCCATGTCGTCATTTTCTGTGGTAATCACCCACCATGCATGTACGCCATACTCGACTGGGCCAGAAAAACGCTCGGCAGCGACATATAGACGGTCCCAACTGCGTGACAGTTTACTGGATTGACCGTTCGATTCATGTTTGTAACCGGCTTCAACATGATTGAACAACAACATGTTCGATTGATGCGCTAAGAACACTTGCGGCTTGTAGTTTGTTTCTCTAAATGGCGATGAGATATCAGAGTTTGCCAGTTGCCATAGGGACTTTTGAGTATAAGCCCCCATCAAAGCAGTGCCTGAGCTGAAGCGATAAAATGGAATTGATGCTGAGATCTGAAACTTCACTTCAAAATCTTGCAGTGAATCCATCTCTGAGCCCATTTCGCTGTAGGCGCTTTGGTTGATGTCTGTGGTGTATGTACCTAGAACGTAGTTGTCTTCGTAGGTTGAGATATGGGTAATGTCTTTTCCGTAAGCAAGTACGGGGCACAACAAGAGCGGAATTACTTTATACTTCATCGTTATCCTTTTGCCGCCAAACCATAAAGCGGCAATATCATTCCTTATCATCGATAACTTCGACAATAAACAGCAAGGGAAAAGCGGTTAAAG
>NZ_JAWPOT010000294.1:0-683 GCF_033344415.1 Vibrio sp. 1727 | reverse complement strand
ACGGTGAAAAATTCACGTGTGCTGCTTGTGGATTCCACACGAAAAATTTCTCATCCATTCAATGCCTTTACCAAGCGCCATATTTACAGTCGAAAATTAAACAAATTCATAACCTAAGTCATTCTCGTCATTAAACGGTTAAACAGAGCAGCCCATGAGCTGCTCTTTTAATTCATCCAAATGTTGAATGCGAATAACTCGGTCATCGTCGACTCGGTTAATGGCCTCACCATTAAATAGCTGGACCGTCTTAATTCCGGCATTCAACCCTGCTTCTACACCCTTGGGTGTATCATCGATATACAAACAATCGCTAGGCAAAAAGCCCATGCTCATCGCGCTGTACATGATCAAATCAGGTTCAGGTTTCCAACTATTTGCTTCAAACGCAGAGAATACTTTTCCTTTGAATGCATCAAGTAGACCGGTTAACTCAAGTGCGTATTCAATTTTATCTTTGGGACCATTTGACGCGACGCAGTATTCAATATTGTGGGAGTCGAGGAATTGGATCAGCCTTTTAGCGCCATCCATTGGTTGTAAATGACGAACAAACAACTTTTGAACTTCTGTTCGGTATTGGGGTTCAAGAACATCAATTGGAACATTAATGTTCATCAACTCTTTGGTATCAAGAAGAATATCGGCCAGTTTTCCACCTTTAAAGTGAGAAACACATTCTT
>NZ_JAWPOT010000293.1:0-684 GCF_033344415.1 Vibrio sp. 1727 | reverse complement strand
ACAATATTTTTTCCATTTCCCGCTTTAATATGCTGAAGAAAGCCAGCATCGTCATAGCGGTATAAAACGGTCCTATCTGCGACATCTTTTCGGATGATTCTTCCCATAGAGTCGTATTTGAATTGGCTGTGTAGCCCATCAAATCCAACGGTACCTGATAGTAAACCTTCGCTGTCGTACAAAAACTCAAACGCTAGACCATCACTTCGAACTAATTTCGTTAGGTTACGTTGTTGATCGTACTCGTAGGAAATATGGCTGCCATCAGGGAAGATTACCGCTTCTTGTTGAGCCAAAGCTCCCCATTGATAAGACGTGACACCTTCTGGTGTGTGTATCTGTGCAACACGACTAAACTCGTCATAAGCGTACTCTTCACTGTAACCGACTTGGTCTTCGTCGTTGAAATATCTTATCGATGTGCGGCGTCCGTAATCATCATAGGAAATCTGGGCAACACATCCATCGGGATACGCAATCCCATTAACTAAATCGGTAGCGCCATAACTGTAGCGAAGTAAAGTGCCATCTACTTCATGAGCGACTAATCTTTGTTGTTTATCCCACCACCAACGGCTCTTCTTACCATCTTCAGACTCTCTCTTTACGACTTGACCATGCTTATCGTATTCATACTCCGTTACGCAACCTAGAGCATCGATATCCCACACTCGTTGACCAAGA
>NZ_JAWPOT010000292.1:0-684 GCF_033344415.1 Vibrio sp. 1727 | reverse complement strand
TGGCGGTTGAATGATCGGAACTAATGCCATGTAGTTGTATGCAGCTACCGCAATCGCCCCCAATAAGTCTGGCGACAACTTGCTGGCCAAGAAAATCGCTGTTGGCCCATCAGCACCACCGATGATGGCGATCGATGATGCATCTGCCATCGAGAACTCCATCCCTGGCACAAAGTTAAGCAAAATCGCCCCAAACAAGGTCGCAAAAATACCAAACTGCGCTGCCGCCCCTAACCAAAGTGTTTTAGGGTTCGCGATCAATGCGCCAAAGTCCGTCATCGCACCAACGCCCATAAAGATCAACAATGGGAAAACTCCCGATTCGATCCCGATATAGTAGACGTAGTACAACAAACCGCCCGGCTCAGTGAAGCCCGCATTAGGAATGTTAGCTAAGATAGCACCAAAGCCAATTGGCAATAAAAGTAATGGTTCAAAGCCTTTGCGAATCGCTAAAAACAACAGCGTACAGCCAACCAGCATCATGCAGATTTGGCCAAACTCAAAGTTAGCGATCCCTGTTTCTGACCATAAGGTCATCAATCCGTCCATGATACTCCCTTACGCCAAACTGAGAAGAGGTGCACCAACGGTAACGGCATCACCCTCTTTTACGTTCAGTTCTTGAACGATACCACCGCGTGCTGCACGACCTTCCGTTTCCATCTTCATTGCTTCAAGGAT
>NZ_JAWPOT010000291.1:0-685 GCF_033344415.1 Vibrio sp. 1727 | reverse complement strand
GATGGTCACGGCCGTAAGATGTCTAAATCTATCGGTAACGTGGTTGCACCAAAAGACGTAACGAACAAACTTGGTGCAGACATTTTGCGTCTATGGGTTGCTTCTACAGACTACACTGGTGAAGTTGCGGTTTCTGATGAAATCCTAAAACGTTCTGCAGATGCGTATCGTCGTATCCGTAACACAGCGCGTTTCTTCCTTGCGAACCTAAATGGCTTCAACCCAGCAACAGACATCGTTCCTGCTGAAGAAATGGTGGCGCTAGACCGTTGGGCAGTTGGTCGTGCACTTGCTGCGCAAGAAGAGATCATCAAAGCGTACGATGAATACAACATCCACGCCGTAACTCAGCGTCTAATGCAGTTCTGTTCTATCGAGATGGGCTCATTCTACCTAGACGTAATCAAAGACCGTCAGTACACAGCGAAGCAGGGCGGCCACGCTCAACGTAGCTGTCAGACTGCACTTTACTACATCGTAGAAGCACTAGTTCGTTGGATGGCGCCAATCATGTCATTCACCGCAGATGAGATCTGGAACGAGATGCCAGGCGAGCGCGAAAAATTCGTGTTCACAGGTGAGTGGTTCGATGGTCTATTTGGTCTAGCGGAAGGTGAAGAGCTGAACAACGAATTCTGGACTGAAATTCAGAAAGTTCGTGGGGCGGTGAACAAACTTCTTGAAG
>NZ_JAWPOT010000290.1:0-686 GCF_033344415.1 Vibrio sp. 1727 | reverse complement strand
GCATGTTAAGCAGCCTACTGACCAGCTTACAAGAACGACGTCGAGAAATGGCCATTTTACGCGCTATGGGCGCACGCCCGCGCCACGTTTTTTCTCTGCTCATTAGTGAAGCGAGTTTACTCACAGCAGCAGGTATCGTCACTGGCGTTTTGGGACTGTATGCGATACTCGCCCTACTTCAGCCCCTAATTCAACAACACTACGGTATAAATCTCACGTTAAGCACGCTTTCTGCGTACGAATGGATGCTGCTTAGCTTTGTACAATGCGCCGGTATTGTGATTGGTTTTATTCCAGCATTCCGCGCCTACAGACAGTCACTCAGTGACGGAATGACCATAAGGATCTAACGATGTGGAAAAAAGTTTTAGCCAGTTGCTTACTCGCGATTGCATTTACGACGCCGGTCATGGCGAGTGATGAGCCATTAACGCTCGACTGGATCGATCTGGTTCCTGAAGCGGAACGTAAGCTGTTCGACAGCGTGGGGATGCCCGCGTCTGATCACAGTGGTGGCGCGGCGCAGCAATCAAAAATCGGTAACGTCAGACCAGAACTCAATGGCAGTCAGGTCAAAATCCCTGGCTTCGTGATTCCTCTTGAGGGAGATGCCAACACGGTGACGGAATTTTTGTTGGTGCCGTATTTTGGGGCGTGTATCCACGTACCACCACCACCACCAAACC
>NZ_JAWPOT010000289.1:0-686 GCF_033344415.1 Vibrio sp. 1727 | reverse complement strand
TCGCCTCTGACTGCCAAGGCATCCACCGTGTACGCTTAGTCACTTAACCATACAACCCGAAGGAGTTTCGAGTTGATGTTCAAATCACCAAAGTTGTCTCTCATTATTTGAATGAGCGAGAGACATTCGATTTTGCCGGACTCATCTCTTTACCTTCATTTTTAGAAAAAATGAAAACAAAAAGCCAAGAACACTTGAATGTGTTTTTTGGTGTTTATCTTTCGATAAACATTGAGAACTTTACAAACAACAATAAATTGTTGTTTTGTCAGCTTTCCAAATTGTTAAAGAGCTAGATTTTCTGATGAAAACCATTTTTAAAGATTCTTTTTCAAGAACACTTAAAGATGGTGGAGCTATGCGGGATCGAACCGCAGACCTCCTGCGTGCAAGGCAGGCGCTCTCCCAGCTGAGCTATAGCCCCATCAAGGTGTCGATACTGTCGCCAATTCCTTGGGAAAGAAATTGGTGGGTCTGAGTGGACTCGAACCACCGACCTCTCGCTTATCAGGCGAACGCTCTAACCACCTGAGCTACAGACCCAGTATCGTCTCTTTACTTTATAAACCGTATCAATCTGTGTGAACACTCATCGCAATAATCATCGTATAAGGAGGTGATCCAGCGCCAGGTTCCCCTAGCGCTACCTTGTTACGACTTCACCCCAGTCATGAACCACAAAGTGG
>NZ_JAWPOT010000028.1:0-49554 GCF_033344415.1 Vibrio sp. 1727 | reverse complement strand
CTTCAATTTAAGATTTTGTTCGGCTCAATGAATACTGAACATTACATAAGTAATGTTTGAATTGACTGTGCTGAATCTTTCGATTCAATGGTCACTTCGTATCATTGAAACCTAATTTGAAGCCTAAGCTTCTAATTGGATTATCATCAACGAGTGCCCACACAGATTGATAGGTCTATATTTTTAAAGAGCACACTTCGAAGTTCTCTTCAAAGTGGACGGCTATTTTAGCTAGATAACTTATCGTGTCAAACACTTTTTTAAGTTATTTATCTGCGAGTTAATTTTAACTCACTAACCGTAGTTGTTTAGGTTCCGCTTCACTTGCTTTCCCGTGACAACGGAGGCGCATTATAGGGAGTTCATTAAAGAACACAAGTGCATTTTTTAAAAAAACTCACCTTTTTAGTTTATTCGTATAGAAAACAGACAAAAGACTCTAAAAAACTATAGAAAAGGGGCCAAACGGCCCCTTTAGTGTGATTTTTATCTCAATTTTACTGTATCCATACAATTATTGATGAGCACAAATTTGGTCATTAGTAACAATTAGCTGCACTGTCTTGTCTGGAACGATTTCACCAGAAAGAATTGATTTGGCTAACGGGTTCTCGACATTCTGCTGAATTGCACGTTTTAAAGGACGCGCACCATACACAGGATCGAAACCAACTTGAGCGATCAAATCGAGCGCTTTGTCGGAAACTTCTAGTTGATAGCCTTTCTCCTCTAGTCGTTTCGCCAAACGTTCCAATTGAATAGAAGCAATGGACTTAATGTGTTCTTGACCAAGTGGATGGAACACCACGATTTCGTCAACACGGTTCAAGAACTCTGGGCGGAAGTGTTTGCTAACCACATCCATCACTTCACTCTTGATACCTTGATAGTCTAATGTTGCGAAATTCTCTTGGATACGAGATGAACCCAAGTTAGATGTCATGATCACAACCGTATTACGGAAGTCAACAGTACGACCTTGACCATCCGTTAAACGCCCATCATCGAGAACTTGCAGCAGAATGTTAAATACATCCGGATGCGCTTTCTCTACTTCGTCTAACAAAATTACCGAATACGGCTTGCGACGAACCGCTTCAGTTAAGTAACCACCCTCTTCATATCCGACATAGCCTGGAGGTGCACCAACCAACCTTGCCACTGAGTGTTTCTCCATGAACTCAGACATATCGATACGGACCATCGCATCTTCACTGTCGAACATAAAGCTCGCAAGTGTCTTACAAAGCTCTGTTTTGCCCACACCAGTTGGACCTAAAAATAAGAAGGAGCCAATTGGTCGGTTTGGATCAGAAAGCCCAGCTCGACTACGACGAATGGCATTCGATACAACAGAGACCGCTTCGCTTTGCCCTACCACACGATTATGCAGCACGTCTTCCATACGAAGTAGTTTCTCTTTTTCCGCTTCTAGCATCTTGGATACCGGAATGCCGGTTTGCTTAGAAAGTACTTCTGCAATCTCGTTGTCGGTTACTTTATTACGCAATAGCGTCATTTCCTGCATTTCAGCTTGGGTTGCAAGATCTAACTGCTTCTCAAGTTCAGGAATACGACCATATTGAAGCTCCGACATACGGTTTAGATCGCCAGCACGGCGAGCAAACTCCATGTCCATACGAGCTTGTTCAAGCTCAGACTTAATATGTTGAGTGCCAGAAAGAGCTGCTTTTTCTGTATTCCAAACCTCTTCTAGTTCAGCGTACTCACGTTCTTTTTCATTGAGTTCTTCATTAAGCGCTTTCAAACGCTTTTCACTCGCTTCATCGTGCTCGTTACTTAGTGCTTGCTGCTCAATTTTGAGTTGGATGATTTTACGCTCAAGCTTATCCAAGGACTCCGGCTTAGAGTCAATTTGTAAACGAATGCTTGAAGCCGCTTCGTCGATTAAGTCGATCGCTTTATCCGGCAACTGACGGTCGGAGACATAGCGATGTGACAAGCTCGCCGCAGCAACAATCGCTGGGTCAGTAATTTCGACGTGATGATGAAGCTCATAACGCTCCTTCAAGCCACGTAAAATCGCCACGGTATCCTCAACGGTCGGCTCATCCACCAGCACTTTTTGGAAACGACGTTCTAATGCTGCATCTTTTTCGATGTACTGACGATATTCATCCAATGTTGTTGCGCCAACACAGTGCAGCTCACCACGAGCTAATGCCGGTTTTAGCATGTTGCCCGCATCCATTGAGCCTTCACCTTTACCAGCACCGACCATAGTGTGTAGTTCATCAATGAAGAGGATGACGTTGCCTTCTTCTTTAGCAAGTTCATTCAATACTGATTTTAAACGCTCTTCAAATTCCCCACGGTATTTCGCGCCAGCAACCAGTGCGCCCATATCCAGTGATAGCACACGGCGACCACGCAGACCTTCAGGTACTTCATTGTTAACTATGCGCTGCGCTAAGCCTTCAACAATTGCTGTCTTACCTACGCCTGGTTCACCGATAATCACAGGGTTGTTTTTAGTACGACGCTGCAATACCTGGATAGTACGACGGATTTCATCATCACGGCCGATAACCGGATCCAATTTACCTTGCTCTGCACGTTCGGTAAGGTCTATGGTGAACTTTTCCAATGCTTGACGAAGCTCTTCTGCATTCGGATCATTGACCTTTTGACCACCTCTGATCTTTTCGATTGCCTGGCTGACTTTTTGCTCTGTTAAGCCGATCTCTTTGAGCAATTGCCCCAATGGTCCGCGATCTTCTAAAGCGGCAAGCAGGAAGACTTCAGACGAGATATAGGAGTCTTGACGCTTTTGCGCCACTTTGTCACACAGGTTAAACAATGTGCCCATCGAGCTAGAGAGCTGAACATCCCCACCGATGCCACTGACTTTTGGTAATCGATCTAACATTTCACTCAATTTAGAGCGTAAATGCGTTACGTCCACATCCAGCATAGTAAGCAATGGACGAATTGGACTGCCATTTTGATCAAGCAAAGCCACCATGAGGTGAACTGGCTCGATATATTGATGATCGCGCCCTAACGCTAGTGATTGAGCATCAGAGATAGCGATTTGAAACTTACTTGTGAATCGATCAAGACGCATATCTACCTTCCTAACCTCAACTAAAGGAAATTCTTTTGACAGTTAGAAAGATGGATACTCGGGTGGGGAATTTCAAGGGAGTGAATGAATAAAGATAGCTTTGCAAAAATAGTAGTATGCATCTTAGCACTTTGGTGCTTATAGCTAGTCTTCGATCCAAATAAAGGTTGCTTGTCGACCAGTCTTACCATCACGGCGATAAGAGTAAAAAGAGGCTTTATCTTGGTAAGTACAAAGTCCAGAATCAAACACTTGTGTCACACCAGCCCGGTTTAGACGTTGCGTTGCCAGCACCGACATGTCAGCAAACCATTTACCGTCGATATCGCGTGGAGCAAATGCTTGATTCGCCTGTGAATCAAAATCAACAAAAGCTTGCAGAACATCTTCACCCACTTCGAAGGCTTGAGGGCCAATGGCGGGGCCAAGCCACGCTATCACTTCACCAGAAAACAACGCTAACGCATTTTCGACAATGCCATTTGCTAAGCCGCGCCAACCTGCGTGAACAGCGGCTACTTGCGTACCTTGTGTATTAGTCAATAATACAGGTAAACAATCGGCGGTCATCGCTGAACAAATAACATGGCTTGAAGAAGTAAATACACCATCCGCATCAAGCACCTGTGTTGTTGGTTCATTTGCTTGAGCCACAACGGTTGAATGCGTTTGGTTTAACCAGATTGGCGCATTTGGCATGCTTGCCTGTTGCGCCAACCAAGCTCGGTTCTTCTCTACTAAAGACAAATCATCCCCAACGTGAGCACCTAAATTTAGCCCTTGGTAAGGGCCTGTCGAAAATCCGCCTATGCGTGTTGAGGCGAAAGCTTTGACATTTTTAGGCGCTGGCCAATTCGGAATGATTCTCTTCATATTAGAACTCTTCCGGTAAGCCGTGCTCTTCTGTATCTTGACGAAGCGCTTCAGTCATCACAACCATGTCATCAGGCACAGGGGCATGAAACTCAAGAACTTCGCCCGTAATTGGGTGCTCAAAGCGCAGCATTACTGCATGCAATGCTTGGCGATCGAAGCCACGGATCATTGCCGTTAGCTCTTCAGACGCACCTGTCGGGATGCGAGCACGTCCACCATATGCAATATCACCGAGCAGCGGATGCTGAAGATAAGACATGTGCACACGAATCTGGTGCGTACGACCCGTTTCTAGACGCAAGCGAATACGCGTGTGTTCGCGGAAGCGTTCAGCAACACGGTAGTGCGTTACTGCTGGTTTGCCCATTGGTGCTACCGCCATAAGCGTGCGCTTAGTAGAGTGACGACCAATAGGTTGATCCACTTTACCGCCCGCTGTCATACGACCAATAGCTATCGCTTCGTACTCACGAGTAATATTACGTTTTTGCAGTGCGCGAACCAGACGAGTTTGTGCAGGAACGGTTTTCGCCACCACCATCAAACCCGTTGTGTCTTTATCCAAACGGTGCACGATACCTGCACGAGGTACTTCTGCAATATCAGGGTAATGATGCAACAACGCATTAAGTACAGTGCCATCAGGCGTACCAGCGCCCGGATGAACCACAAAGTCACGAGGTTTGTTGATAACGATAATATCTTCATCTTCATAGACGATATCTAGCGGGATATCTTGCGCTTCCCAGCGTTCTTCATCTTCTAACTCGGCTTGCAATGTAATTTCCTCGCCACCCATTACTTTGGTACGAGGTTTAGTGACAACTTCACCATCAACTTGAACTTTCCCATCAAGCAGCCACTCTTTTAGGCGCGAGCGAGAGAAGTCCGCGAATAATTCGGCGATAGCTTGGTCTAAACGTTGACCTAACTGGCTATCTTTTACGGTATTTGTTAATACAATCTGCTGAGCCATATCGAACTTTTTTAAAAACTGTGAGACTAATGCTCACGACTGTGAAAAAATAGACTATTACGTCATTGTATCTGTTACTGGAAAGAAAGTAACGGCAGCTTAAGAAATATTTAGATTCAAGGAACAGACTCCTGATATGAAACGTCAGACTTTAACAGGCCTTTTAGCGGTATCCCTTCTGTTTGGATGTGCAAGCAAAGAAGAAATCGTTCCTGATGTGCCGCCTTCGGAACTGTATGCAGACGCACAGATTTCTCTTCAAAGTGGTAATTGGCTTTCTGCAATTGAGAAACTGGAAGCATTAGACTCACGTTACCCATTCGGTGCCTACTCAGAACAGGTGCAGCTTGACCTAATCTATGCGTACTACAAAAACGACGACCTTGCTTTGGGCTTGGCAACCATTTCTCGCTTTATGCGTTTAAACCCAACCCATGAAAAGATGGATTGGGTGCTGTACATGCGAGGTCTAAGCCACATGGCGCAAGATCGTAACTTTATGCATGATTTATTCAGCGTAGATCGAAGCGATCGCGATCCTGAACCGGTAAAAAAAGCGTTTGATGACTTCAAAAAACTACTTCAACGCTACCCGAATAGCCCATATGCAGAAGATTCACAAAAACGTATGGTTGCGCTGAAAAACCGTCTAGCGAACTATGATTTAGCGACTGCTGACTTCTACCTTCGCCGTGAAGCTTGGGTCGCTGCTATTAATCGCAGCCAAGAGCTACAAAAAGCGTATCCAGACACAGAAGCTGCACGTAAGTCACTGACTATCCAGCTAGAGGCCTACAAGCAACTTGGTTTGGAAGACGCCGTAGCAAGAACTGAAAAGCTTATAGAGCTCAACCCTGTGAAGTAATTGAACTTGCTTTAAACTGAACCGCCACCGTTTTTACCGTGGCGGTTTTTTATTACTCTCAATAGTGTATTCAGCCCTTTCTTGATGATCTTCCTAGCTCCACATATGCTTAAAGTTCTCCTCCCCCCTTTATAAAAAGGATGTGAACGTGACGATATCTAAGCTTTGCGCAGTTATGCTGCTCCTATTGTCTGCTTCCGTTTGCGCACTGCAAATCTCGCCGCTCAAACAGCCTCCTTATACCGGGGACCTCGATGTCATCAAGGAGAAGAATGTACTGCGCGTCTTAGTTTCTGCTGATTTAGGCTTTTACTACATTGAGGGCGGCACACCAAAAGGCATAGGCGCGGAATTGCTGGCGCATTTCGAAAAAGACCTTCGTAAACTCAAACCAAAGCTTAACGTACAAATTATTCCTGTTGCCCGCGACCAGCTACTGCCAGCCTTAGAAAACGGTTCAGGTGACTTAGTTGTCGCCAACCTGACTATTACCGACACGCGCAAACAGAAAGTGGAGTTCAGTTCACCCATCCTCACTGGTATTCAAGAGTGGGTAGTGACAAACAAAAGCACACCAGCGATGACGAAAATCGAACAATTGAGCGGCAAAGAGATTTGGGTGCGCGCCAGTTCTAGCTACTTTGAAAGCATTCAGACACTAAATAAGAAACTAAACAAAAAAGGCTTACCGCCTGTTATCGTGCACTTTATTGAAGAAACACTTCAAGATTATGAGCTGGTCGGAATGCTCAACAATGGTTACGTCAAAGCCATTGTTCTCGATAGCCATAAAGCCAAGCTTTGGCTGAAAGTGATGGATGATATTCGGGTTCACAAAAAAATCCCTATCCGCAAAAATGGCAAAATTGCTTGGGCAATGCGAGAAAATAGTCCCAAATTAAAAGCCGTCGTGAATAAGTTCATCCAGAAGTCTCGCTCTGGGACACTACTCGGTAACGTTATTTACGGTAAATACATCGATAATACGGGATGGTTGAACAGAGCTCTTAACCCTAAGAAAATTGCTCAACTAGCAAAACTCGCGGCGCTATTTTCACGCTATGGTGAGAAATACGATATCGACTATTTACTGATCGCTGCAATCGCTTACAAGGAATCAGGATTTAATAACGACCTAGTTGGAAGTCGAGGTGCCGTTGGCATAATGCAAGTCCTACCTAGCACCGCTCAAGATCCGAATATCAATATCAAAAATGTTCGACAATTAGAAAACAACATTCATGCTGGAGTGAAATACTTAGCTTTTTTGCGTAAGCAGTACTTCAGTGACCCTGATATTACTGCACAAAATAAACTCTACTTTACATTGGCGGCTTACAATGCGGGCCCCGGCAATGTAGAGCGTATTCGTAAGCGTGCAGCCCAACAAGGTTACGATCCTAATGTTTGGTTTAATAACGTTGAAGTCGTTATGCGGAAAAGTTTAAGCTCAACGGTTGGGTACGTCACAAGCATTAATCGCTACTACATAATATACAAACAACTAGAAAGTTTGGACCAAGTCAAAAGTCTAGAAAGGGTTTCACTAGCCCCAAAAGACCCCATTTTCATGATACCGCTACGAAAAGTCAGCCAAATGCCAGACAGTAAAAAGCCGCTTGTACAGTAAGCGGCTTTTTAAATGGATTCATTGGAGAGACTCAGTGATCGTCATCACACCTTACGTGTAGTTAAATTTTAACCACCTCAAATATTAGGCCGTAAAACTTCCCTAAAAACGAGGCCGTTTTCAGCTGAGTACTCTATCCAATCTACGGATTTACTAACCGATAACAAGCAATTTCACGATAAATCTCAGAAGTTCTTGAGTGAGATCACATTCATTTTTCATCATAAAAAACCCGAGCAAAATAATGATCTGAATCACATTTTTTTATGCTTAAAGCGGTAATCTGAACTCAACCCATGAGGGATGCAACAGAGGAAAAACACTTATGACAATGAATATCACTGGCAAAAACATCGAAATCACCTCTGCAATCCGAGCTCATATTGAGAGCAAATTTAAAAAACTGGAGAAATGGCAAGTAGACCTAATTGGTTGCCAAGCAACTTTCAGTGAGGAACCAAACAAACAGAAGAAATTCGAAGCGGTTATCAAAGTTCCTAAAGGCCAGCTCATTGCCTCAGCAACTCACGAAGATCTTTACGCAGCTATCAACGAAGTGGAGCAAAAACTAGAACGACAATTGAACAAGCTGACCCACAAACCTGAAGCTCGACGTGCAAGTAAGCCTGAGCTAGTGGAAGAAGAAGAGTAAACTGAACAGATTGAGGAAATAGCGCCGAAAGGCGCTATTTTTTTGCTTGACGCTCTCCCCAGCCTTGCTTATTGTGTTTAAACACTCATAAATTAAGCACTATTTATGCATTTAACCTCACTGTTTATTTTTGACTTCTTTTTCCTCCCATAGTTGGAGGGGCGAACTCGTTTGTGAAAGAAAAGTCAAAAACAAACAGAAAGCCTCCCAAATCGGGAGGCTTTTTTATAAGGAAAGAATTGATGACTGACCAACCTATTTCCCTCGAAGAAATTCGTTTACGCTTGAATGAGTTGGATGACCAACTTCTCAGCTTATTGTCTGAGCGCCGTAAACTCAGCATTGAAGTAGCCAAAAGCAAAGTACAAACCTCAAAGCCTGTTCGCGACGCCGTCCGTGAACAGCAATTATTGGTCAAGCTGATTTCTAATGGCCAAGATAAATACGAACTTGACGCGCAGTACATCACCAAACTTTTCCATACCATCATTGAAGACTCAGTTCTGCTTCAACAAAGTTATCTGCAAAATCTCGTTAACCCACAGCAAAGCCGTAAGCCACTTGCTCGCGTCGCTTTTTTAGGAGCCAAAGGCTCTTATTCGCACTTGGCAAGTCGCGAATACTTCAGTCGTAAAAATACGGAGCTTATCGAGCTCAACTGCGAGCACTTTAAAGAAGTGACTCAAACGGTTGAATCTGGCCATGCTGATTATGGCGTTCTGCCAATCGAAAACACCAGCTCAGGCTCTATTAATGAAGTGTATGACTTACTACAACACACGACGCTTTACATCGTTGGAGAGCTAACTCAACCAATCGAACACTGCTTGGTTGCGAAAAAAGACATTCGTCTGGAAGATATTAAAACGCTGTATTCTCACCCTCAGCCACACCAACAGTGCAGTGAGTTTTTAAGCCGTATGAAAGGGGTAAAGCTGGAGTCCTGCGCGAGCACAGCAGATGCAATGCAGAAAGTCCAAGAGATGGATCGTGATGATGTGGCTGCAATTGGTAATGCATCAAGCGGTAAGCTATATGGCTTGCAAGCAATTCAAGGCAACATCGCAAACCAAACCGAAAACCATACTCGCTTTATCGTGGTTGCTCGTAAACCGGTTGAAGTTTCTACTCAGATTCCAGCAAAAACCACATTGATCATGTCGACCTCCCAAGAGGCAGGCTCATTGGTTGAAACACTATTAGTGCTGCAACGTTACGGCATCAATATGACCAAGCTAGAATCACGCCCAATTATGGGGAACCCGTGGGAAGAGATGTTCTACGTAGACTTGACATCACATCTTGCTTCGACAGAAATGCAACAGGCACTTGAAGAGCTAACAAAAATCACTAAGCACTTGAAAGTATTAGGCTGTTACCCGAGTGAGAACGTAAAGCCTACGCAAGTAAAATTGAGTTAATAGACACTAGTGAGTAAAAAGATCATGGCAACCCAAAAAGTCGTAATCGCATCGCTAAACCCAGCCAAAATTAATGCAGTTCAAAGTGCATTTCGTAATGCATTTCCGCATCAAGAGTTCAACTTCGTTGGCATCAGTGTACCGAGTGAGGTCGCAGATCAGCCCATGACGAATGAAGAAACTCATCGTGGTGCGCTAAACCGCGTTAAAAACGCAAAAGTAGAGATGCCAAACGCGGATTACTATGTCGGTCTCGAAGCGGGAATTGAAGCAAACGTGACGTTTGCTTGGATGGTGGTTGAATCAGAGACTCACCGCGGTGAATCTCGTTCTGCAAGCTTAATGTTGCCGCCAAAAGTCTTGGAAAAACTCAAGGATGCGAATGAATTGGGAGATGTAATGGACGAAGTGTTTGGTACTGATAATATCAAACAGAAAGGTGGCGCTATTAGCCTACTAACCCAAAACCAGCTAACTCGAAGCTCGGTCTATCACCAAGCCTTGATTCTGGCTTTAATTCCATTCACAAACCCTGAGCACTTTCCTTCAAATTTATAACACTCAGCCTATTCTCTAGATACGCAAAAGGGCGGATATTTCCGCCCTTTGTAATACGTTATCTTAGTCAATTGTAACACCAAGGCCTAAAAGCAAATTGGATATACTGTCTACTTAGATACCGCAACTTGTTCTAACAAGACTTTCAACTTGTCTTTTTCTTCATCAGATTTCGACTTTAGTTCGTTAGAGCCACGAGTAATGGTGGCAATGCCCACACCAAGCATCTGACTGATCTGACGTTGAGATAATTCTCCTTTAAGAAGTTCGTTAATTATATTAACGCGTGATATTAATGACTCTCTCTCATCACGTGACATCAGCATAGTTAACAGCATGTCATCTTGCTGGGTGCCCATACTTGTTCGAATTAGCTCAATAATCTGTTGCCAGTCTTTGTACTCGGGTTCGTGCGACATCAAGTTACCTCACTCAATACTTGGTATTGATCTCATGTTGATTCAAGAACGCGCCATCGATACCCAAAAGATCACGATAGTATGTTTCAAACATCAAGATGTTTTGTACATAACCGCGCGTCTCTTTAAATGGAATTGCCTCAATAAAGGCATAAGCATCCACTTTTCCTTGGGTACGCTCTCGCCACGTTTTTACTCTGTTAGGACCTGCATTATAAGCAGCAAGAGCAAAAATACGATTATTATCGTAATCCTCTAATAAACCTTGCAAATAATGGCTACCAATTTCGATATTTTTTCCTACATTGTAGAGATCCTGAGTACCTTGATAACTCAACTTATATTTACGTGCCGTGTACTTCGCCGTCGCAGGCATAATCTGCATAAGACCACGAGCGCCGACTGGAGAGCGGGCTTCAACATCTAACGCACTTTCCTGTCGAGCGAGAGACATCATCGTGATGGGATCAATGTTGTGCTTTTTCGCATAAAAGTTAAACCACCAGCGGTGTGCTATTGGGAACCTAAGTTCGATATTATCCCACATCTGCGCTTGAATACTCGCGGTCACCGTTAGGTTATGCCAACGTTTAAATGATGCATAAGCCGCCAACATCGCCTTTTCATCTTTCCCTACGCGGCGCAGTAAGTGTGCCCATTCACTCTTCGCTGCTGCGATTTTATCCGTCGCGATCAACTCTTCGATACGAGCTAGCGAGTCTTGATAGGGTTGAACAACTTTCTTATCCAACTTAACCGTATGCGTTGGGTATTTGATTGATTGTCCGATTGCATTGGCGGCAGCCACACTGTAGAAGTTTCGTTGCCCAAGCAGAGTTGCTAAACGCTGTTTCCCCGCGATGTCATCACCTAACGCAATTTCACTTCTTCCAAGCCAATATTGCCAGCGTAGCGTGGCTTGTTCTTCTTTATTTAGAACAGCAATCCACTCTTGTACGCCTTTCCAATCTGCATTTTGAATCGCTAAGCGGATGCGCGTTTCAATCAACGGTAAGTACTGACTGGTTTTCGTTTTATCATCGCGCCATTTAGCTAATAACTCAGACTCCGTACGAGTCAATCGAAATGCAATATAGTCGGCAAGTTCTTGCGCTTTTTCTGGAGAAAACTTCTGTCCTTTAATGACGACATCGTACGCACCTTGAGCTTGGCTAGTGTTCATACGAGCCAACTTTTCTAACGCATATTCACTTTGCGCTCGATTAAAATCATTCGCAGGTTTTTTCTTCGCGAATTCCGCAACACTTGAAGGGTTATCAAACAGCGCTTTCATTTCTTTGGCTTGTTGCTTTGCCTGCGCTGATTTAGGCAGTTTGAGCAAGTAACTCATCAAACCGCCATTACGAGCATCAAACGCCAGTAACATACGCTGTAGAATCAGTTCATCGGTACGCTCACCCGCCTTGTCCCATGCTGCAAATAATGGGTCACACTCATCAGCAATGCTGATGCCACGTAACCACATATGTTCAGCCCCTTTAAATGCCGCGACTTTCTTGCCTTGCTTTAATTGAGCGACGTAGAAAATACATTGGTAACGCTCACCACTAGGAATGACTTTTTGAAACTCAGTAATGGTTTTCCAATCTTTTTGCTTATAAAGATGATTGAGGTATGGAGCGCGAACTCGACGAGAAAATGGAAAAGACTCGTGCTCAGAAATAAACTCGTTCACCTGTTGTGGTGACTTTTCCGGTAACTGTCTAATAAAAGTGCGGTAATCCACATAAGGCGTTAGTGGATAGTCAGAAATTTTAGGACGAATCGAAAGGTATCCATCGATGTCATTTTTATCTAATAAATCTTGAGCTTGCTCATATACTTCGCGCTGCTTTTCCAAACTCAGCGCGGCATTAGCACTCAAACTCATAGCACACAACGCGGCGGCGCAGCATACGTTTTTAGCCAATTCAGATACGTTGAATCTCATTTGTGTCATTTTCCCCAGACATATACTGCCCTAAAGCCTAGTTTTGTTAGAGTTCATGTGATGTTAAGGCAATTTTCACACATGCATCTATTTACACAGAATGCAGATGTCCATGTAAAGCAACTTAGTGTATTAAAAATTGTACTCGTAAAACTTTTAAGACGATGGAGACAAAGCGTTTCTAACTCGCATAGAAAACACTTCGTCATTCTTAACGAATAACAAAAGTGTATACCCTAACCGTGTAAGTTTCCGGTCAGCTCAAAATAAGAAATCCATTCGTTAGGGAAATTCTTGCAATGCGGTAACAAAAACAAAGCACTTGGTATAAAATGATGGGTTTGAATGACAGTTAATTTAGGAACGATCGGCAATGGCTGAATACGTATATACCATGTCGCGGGTGAGCAAAATTGTGCCACCTAAGCGTCAAATTCTTAAAGACATCTCTCTGAGCTTCTTCCCTGGTGCGAAAATCGGTGTTTTAGGTCTGAACGGTGCAGGTAAATCCACACTGCTACGTATCATGGCAGGTATCGACACGGATATCGACGGTGAAGCGCGTCCACAACCTGGTCTAAACGTAGGTTACCTACCTCAGGAACCAGTATTAGACGAATCAAAAACCGTTCGTGAAGTTGTTGAAGAAGCGGTTGCTGACGTTGCTGACGCTCTGAAACGTTTGGACGCAGTCTACGCAGCATACGCTGAACCAGATGCAGACTTCGACGCACTTGCAAAAGAGCAAGGCGAGCTAGAAGCCCTTATCCAAGCGAAAGATGGTCACAACCTAGAAAATGCGCTTGAGCGTGCAGCAAACGCACTACGTTTACCTGAATGGGACCAAAAAATTGCGCACCTATCAGGTGGTGAACGCCGCCGTGTGGCTATTTGTCGCTTGCTACTTTCTAAGCCAGACATGTTACTGCTTGATGAGCCTACCAACCACCTAGATGCAGAATCAGTGGCTTGGCTAGAGCGCTTCTTAGTGGATTACACAGGTACCGTAGTGGCCATCACCCACGACCGTTACTTCCTAGATAACGCTGCGGGCTGGATCTTAGAACTGGACCGTGGTGAAGGTATCCCATGGGAAGGCAACTACACCTCATGGCTGGAGCAAAAAGACGCTCGTCTACAACAAGAAGCCTCCCAAGAGAGTGCTCGCCAAAAGACTATCGAGAAAGAGCTTGAGTGGGTACGTAAAAACCCTAAAGGTCGTCAAGCGAAGTCAAAAGCACGTATGGCTCGCTTTGAAGAACTGCAAAGCTCTGATCACCAAAAACGTAATGAAACCAATGAACTATTTATCCCACCAGGTGAGCGTCTAGGTGATAAGGTTATTGAAGTGAAGAACCTGACCAAGTCATTTGACGGTCGAGTTCTGATTGATGACCTGTCATTCAGCATCCCTAAAGGTGCAATTGTTGGTATCATCGGTGCTAACGGCGCAGGTAAATCGACGCTATTCAAGATGTTAAGTGGTACTGAACAACCAGACTCGGGCACAATTGAGATGGGCGATACAGTAAAACTGGCATCGGTCGATCAGTTCCGTGACAGCATGGACGATTCTAAAACCGTATTCCAAGAGATCTCTGAAGGTGCTGATATCATTAAGATCAACAACTTCGAAATCCCAGCTCGTGCATACTGTTCACGCTTTAACTTTAAAGGCAGTGACCAACAAAAGATTATTGGTGAACTATCGGGTGGTGAGCGTAACCGTGTCCACCTTGCGAAGCTGCTTAAAGCGGGCGGTAACGTGTTGCTACTCGACGAACCAACCAATGACCTTGACGTTGAAACACTGCGTGCTCTAGAAGAAGCGTTACTAGAGTTCCCTGGTTGTGCAATGGTTATCTCGCACGACCGTTGGTTCCTTGACCGTATCGCGACTCACATCATTGACTACCGTGACGAAGGCCAAGTTAACTTCTACGAAGGTAACTACACAGAGTACATGGATTGGTTGAAGAAAACATTGGGTCCTGAAGCCGCAGAACCACACCGTATCAAATACAAGCGTATTGCGAAGTAATCGCAACCCACAAAGTTTGATTGTAATTTGTACAAAGGCCGCTATCATAGCGGCCTTTGTTTTCTTTGTTATAAAAAGAGCTCATTAGCCCGTCTCGTTCGTTAAGAACATGACATTGCACTTACGTCACTCTGTAGCGACTTCGACACTTTTCAAACAACAATCGAACATTTTTTGTTCGTATTGATATACTATTCAATTCTGTTTGACGACCTGACGAGAATATTCATATGACAGAGAGACGACGCTTTTCACGTATTCTCCATCAAGCTCCAGCTAAGATAGAACAACGTGACTTGGCAATTGAAGCTAGGATTCAAGATCTTTCCTTGCATGGTTTACTCATGAAAGTGGAAGAGACTGAGGCTTTGGATCCAACCCTTCCAGTCCATGTGACTTTTTCATTTGATCAATCCGAACAAGTGATTACGTTAAAAGCGCAAATTGTGAATGTCTCTAAGTGTGAGGTTAGGTTGAAGATCGCTAAGATAGACATCGAAAGCATTAGCCAACTAAAACGATTTATAGAATTGAATGTAGGCAATAACGACCTTCTGAATCGAGAGTTAGAGCACCTCTCTGGTTTTTAGGAGAAAAATAAATGAACGCCTATTTAAGTAACAATAACTATGTCTAAAAAAATCATCATGCAGATCCCGACGAAAGACGGCGATCAGCAGTTCTATTTGGGCCGCAGTTCGGTCCTAGCAGTATTTGCTTCAGTATTGGCATTACCCGCCGTCGTTGGTGGCGCGTGGTACCTTAATCAGCAGCAGATGCACAATAAAGACGAACTAACACAAATCATCGCCAAACTGGAAAGTGAAAAGGCCGAAGTGACGGCTCTTTACGAAGAACAGCTTGATACCAATCATTCGCTTTCCCAATCTTTGACGGACAAAAACAATCAAATTCAGCTACTGGGCAAACGGGTATTCGACGTTGAATCGGTTTTAGGTCTCGCAGACGAAGAGTTGATGATCGATGAGAACAGCATGGGGTTAGAGGAGCGAATTGACGCAGCCGCTATCGATTCTGCTGTTCGCGCGACGATGTTCCGTTTGATACCAAATGACAGTCCAGTCACATACCAACGTATTTCTTCTTCTTACGGCAGTCGTATTAATCCGATTTCAGGTAAGAGGCATGTTCATACTGGTATCGATCTGACTTGTAAAAGAGGAGAAGAGATCCTGGCACCGGCTGACGGTGTGGTGGAAACCGTTCGCCCGAGCAATCGTGGTTATGGTAACTATGTCACCATTCGTCACTCATTTGGCTTTATGAGCTCCTTTGCTCATCTACAACGCTTCAAAGTGAAAAGCGGTCAGTTTGTTAGTAAAGGCGACATCATTGCTCAATGCGGTAACTCTGGCAACTCCACAGGGCCACACTTGCACTATGAAGTACGCTTCCTCGGACGAGCACTCAACCCTCAATACTTAATGGAGTGGACGCCAGAAAACTTCAATGACGTCTTTGAAAAAGAGAAAAAAGTGAAATGGGGACCTTTGGTTCAATTGATTGATAACGTTGTACGCCTGCAAGTCAATTTAACCAATTCACCCTATCGCGATACTAGTATCAACACAGTATCAAGTGAAGATACGAGTAATACTGCGACGAACTGATTTGTCCATCAACACGAAAAAGAGCAGCTTACGCTGCTCTTTTTGTTTCGGACTCTGCACGGCTAAATGACCCGTGATTAGCCGCGATGAATATTATCATTCGCCTGTTTGAGTAAGTTTTGGCTCTCATTCATAAATTGTTGAGAATAAGTACCAAACCAATCACTCACCTGCTTAAAGCTTTCGATGAATCGCGCTTTGTCTCTGCTATCCAGAATCGCTACCGCATCACCTAAACGCTGATGGAATCGCTTGATCATATCGATATTCTCTTGAGAAGAGAAAATGATATCACCGTACAAGTTCGGATCCTGACCAAACAGTCGTCCCACCATCGCCAATTCAAGGCGGTAGATTGGCGAGCTTAACTTCAACAACTGATCGATGTTCGGATTCTCTTTGCTAAGGTGCATACCGTAAGCAAACGACGTGAAGTGGCGCAGCGCCTGAATCAACGTCATGCCATGATCGTGCTCTTGTGCATCGATTTGGCACAAGCTTGCGCCCCAAATCCCAAACTGTTGCAATAGCCATTGGTAATGCTCGTGACCACGGCCATCACAGTACACAATAACCTGCTTGGCAAGGCTCGGAACATCTGGGCCAAACATTGGGTGCAAACCAACCACAGGACCTTGATGCACATTCAACATTGCTTGCAGAGGCTTCGATTTGATAGAAGTCAGGTCACACAGAATACAGTCTTGCGGCAAGTTCCCCAGTTTTTCGATCACCCCTTCCGTTAGATGAATCGGCACCGTGACCACGACTAAACCCGCGTTGTCTAGAATCTCATCCGCATGATCCCAGTCTTTACTGCCGAGAACTTTGACCTGGTAGCCCGACAATTTGAACATACGCCCAAACAGGCCACCCAATTGACCATTACCACCAATAATAACAACTGAGCGTAAATCAGGGTTCAAACACTTAAAACCGGAATCTTTCTCGCTGGCATAAGACTCACGCATTGTTCGACGCAGAATATCTTCAATAAGCTGCGGAGGAATTCCCATTTTTTCAGCTTCAGCGCGACGAGAAGCTAACATCGCCGCTTCGCGGTCTGGAGCATAAATTGGCAAACCATGTTCGCTTTTTACTTCCCCAACTTTCTCTACGAGCGCTAAACGCTGAGCCAATAGCTCCAACATTTGCTTGTCGACTGCATCAATCTGATCGCGTAATGCGTTAAGTTCAACTGCCATTGATGTTCCTTAAATCCTGTATTAATTAGCCTTTAGACGATTTTCTAAGAAAGGCACTAGCTCTTCATGTGCATGACGTAATAGTGCCTCAGTTGAATCCCAATTGATACATGCGTCAGTGATAGATACACCGTATTTCATCTCTTCAAGAGCTAAGTCAGAAGATTGATTTCCTTCATTGATATGGCTTTCAATCATAAGACCGATAATAGATTTATTACCTTCACGGATTTGATGAATCACATCCTCCGCGACTAGTGGCTGGCGACGGTAATCTTTACGTGAGTTGGCGTGACTGCAATCCACCATTAATGAAGCATCAAGACCAGATTTCGCCATCTCTTGCTCACACTCAGTGACTGATACCGAATCGTAGTTAGTTTGCTTGCCGCCACGTAAGATCACATGTCCATTAGCATTGCCCTGGGTGGTCAACAGTGCGACTTGTCCCTCACGGTTAATTCCCATAAAACGGTGGCTAGAGGACGCAGCTTGCATCGCGTTAATTGCGGTTGCCAAACTGCCATCGGTGCCATTCTTAAAACCGATTGGCATAGACAGGCCGCTTGCCATTTCACGGTGAGTTTGTGACTCCGTCGTACGAGCACCGATGGCTGCCCAGCTAAAAGTATCCGCCAAGTATTGTGGGCTAATTGGGTCTAGAGCCTCAGTCGCGAGCGGGATTTCCATCTCTGCCAACTCCACCAGAAGTTCGCGTCCAACATGCAGACCGTGTTCAATATCGAAACTGCCGTCTAGGTGTGGGTCATTGATCAGGCCTTTCCAGCCGACCGTGGTGCGCGGCTTCTCAAAGTAAACACGCATAACAATATACAGTTGGTCACTTAGTTGTTCAGAGAGTGCTTTAAGGCGCTTTGCGTAATCCTTCGCCGCTTCTACGTCGTGGATAGAACATGGACCGCATACAACAAGCAGGCGGTGATCCTTCTTGTGAATAATATTAGCGATAGTTTGACGAGACTCTTGAATAAAGCGACGTGCTTTTTCACTCAAAGGAAGCTTGGTTTTTAGTTCCTCCGGAGTAATAAGAACCTGTTCTTCGATAATATTAATATTGCTCAACTCACTTTTCTGCATAACTCTAACCTGTATATTTATTTTTACACCCAACCAAACCTTTGGTGAGACAACTAAGCTTTAACGACAAGATAACAGGCTAAAAAAGAAAAACAAGCGTACAGAATAAAAAACATTTAGTGTAAACTTTGGTTTACAGTCAAATAAAAAGCCAAAGTATAATTAACTTTGGCTTCTCATCGCTGTTTTGAATCTTTTACAAGAGGTTTAGCTAGTCAAGCGTTTCATCGCTTCACTCGCCGCTTTCCACTCTTGAGATAGCTTAAGTTCGCTTGGAGAAAATGACTGTTTTTTCAGTAATCCATCCGCGAGTGGCACGGTTGAAACCGGTAAGTTGTCTAATACTTCAACGTGCGCTTCTCGTTTATTACACATTAACAACATATCGCAGCCAGCTCCCAATGCTTGAGCACCTCGCTCGGCTGGGCTGCCCATAATCGCAGCGCCTTCCATGGTCAAATCATCCGAAAAAACCAAACCTTTAAAACCCAATTGCTGACGCAGGACCTGTTTTAACCAGTATTCAGAACCGCTGGCTGGTTGAGCATCATAATGTGGGAAAATCACGTGAGCAGGCATCATGGCATCTAAAATACCGGCATCAATTTGCGCTTTGAAGATCGCCATATCTTGTTCAAAAATATCACTGCGCTCGTCGTATGGTGTTTCTAAGTGTGAGTCAGCAATCACGCCACCATGTCCAGGGAAGTGCTTGCCTGTCGTTGCCATGCCAACACTCTTCATTCCTTGCATATAAGCAGTGCTATAGCGAAGAATGGTATCGGCATCTTCACCGAATGCACGGTTACCGATCGCTTTACATTGATGGCCTTGGTCAAGTACCGGGGCAAAGCTTAAATCAATATCATGGGCAATCAGCTCTGCTGCCATTAACCAACCGCCCATACGAGCAAGCTCTTCACCATTTTGATGTTTAGCGTACTCATCAGCAGCAGGAATTAATGAGAAACCTTCACGAAAGCGCTGCACTCGGCCGCCTTCTTGATCCACACCGATCAAAAACGGGCGCTTAGCTGCCTTTCGGATGGATTGAGTAAGTGCTTGAAGCTGTTTGCTATCATGATAGTTGCGAGCAAATAGAATTAAGCCACCAACCGTAGGATGCTCCAAGATTTCTTTGTCTTCAGCGGTCAGTTCATACCCCGCAACGTCAACCCATAACGGTCCCATGTTTTCTCCTCAAAATCGGCTGAATATCTCGTATTCGATGAGGTTATTCGCTTCAGATTTGCTTTACAATAAGTGAATGAAGAATTGACGAGATCGGCTATGAAATTTAACGAACTGTACATTGGTGTGATGTCTGGAACGAGTATGGATGGTGTTGATACCGCTCTAGTTGAAATAAGCGATGAGCATGTTCGCCTGATTGCGCACGACGACTACCCAATGCCCGCAGCACTAAAAGACATGCTGTTATCTGTTTGTACCGGTCAAGCAACAAATTTAAAAGCTATAGGTGAACTTGACCACCAGCTCGGCCACCTATTTGCAGATGCTGTGTTACAGCTACTCAATAAGTCTGGCTACGTCGCAGAGCAAATTCGTGCGATTGGTAATCACGGTCAAACAGTGTTCCATCAGCCTACCGGAAACTTGCCGTTTACCACTCAATTGGGCGATGCAAACATTATCGCAGTCAAGACAGGCATTGATACGGTAGCGGATTTTCGTCGTAAAGACATGGCGCTAGGTGGACAAGGTGCCCCACTCGTCCCTGCTTTCCATAAAAGCATTTTTGCGATGCAGGATTCCACAATTGTGGTGCTTAACATTGGAGGCATTGCCAATATCTCGGTACTGCATCCAGAACAACCAGTCATTGGCTATGACACAGGCCCGGGCAATATGTTGATGGACGCATGGTGTGCGCTGCATACTGGGCAAAGCTTCGACGAAGATGCACAATTTGCACTTAAAGGAACGGTAAACGCTACTTTGTTGACTCAATTACTCAAAGAAGCTTACCTCGCCATGCCTGCCCCTAAAAGTACCGGGCGAGAACTGTTCAATATTGACTGGCTGCATCAACAACTGGCCCATCACAATTTACCAATCGAAGACGTACAACGTACACTTTGCGAGTATTCTGCAATTACCATTGCCAACGAAGTCGACAAGTTTTCTCATGGCATCACACCTCAACTATTAGTCTGTGGCGGTGGAGCAAGAAACCCGCTTTTGATGCAGCGACTAGCTAAGTTATTGCCACAATGGAGCGTTGCGACAACGGCAGAAAAAGGTGTTGATGGCGATTACATGGAAGCAATGGCGTTTGCTTGGCTTGCGCAGCGCCATATTCACGGCCTCCCTAGCAACTTACCGGAAGTTACGGGGGCAAGTCGTCTCGCTTCACTGGGTGTACTCTATTCAAAAAATTAAGGGCAATATATCCTAAACAAAAAGGCTTAATTCATTATGACGAACGATGCACTTATCGCAGCTTTATCCCATCTGGTATCTGAAGGGCGAAACCCAGACACCATGGACATCGACTTGCTGCCTTCTCTCGATATTGTTCAACGCATCAACCAACAGGACAAACTCGTTCCTCTTGCCGTTGAAAAAGTGTTGCCTGAGATCGCTGAAGCCGTTGATAAGATCACGGAAGCATTTAAGGTCGGAGGTCGGTTGTTTTACATCGGTGCGGGTACCAGTGGTCGACTTGGCGTTTTGGACGCTTCAGAATGCCCACCAACTTTTGGCACAGATCCAGAGATGGTCGTTGGTATTATTGCCGGTGGAAAAGAGGCAATGTTCCGTGCAAAAGAAGGGGCGGAGGACGACCCTACATTAGGCGAGCAAGATCTTAAAGAGAATATGCTAACACAACGCGATGTCGTCGTTGGTATTGCGGCAAGTGGACGAACACCTTACGTGATTGGTGGCTTAGAGTATGCGAACAAGCTTGGTGCCACCACTGTAGCACTATCTTGTAACCCTGACTCTCCGATTGCAGATATTGCTGATATTGCGATTAGCCCCGTTGTTGGACCTGAAGCGTTAACGGGATCCACTCGCTTAAAATCAGGGACAGCACAAAAACTCGTACTGAACATGCTCACTACCGCAAGCATGATTCGCCTGGGCAAAAGTTATCAGAACTTAATGGTAGATGTGAAAGCGACGAATGCAAAGCTAGTTGCAAGAGCGGCTCGTATTGTTATGCAAGCAACAGATTGTACTAACCAAGAGGCTAAAACGGCTCTCAAAGAAACGGACTACGACGCCAAGTTAGCTATTTTGATGATTTTAACCGGGCTGGATAAAGAAAGCGCGACTGAGCAACTGAAAGCCAAACAAGGATATTTAAGAAAAGTCGTGATCGCGCAAGCTAATCAATCTTAATCAATAAAGCGCCTCACTTATTTAAAAGTCAGGCGCCTTTTATGGCTTAATTTAGTAGTTCAATCGTTCAATGTGAGTAATACCGGCTTTACCTTCAAGGTCGCTGAACATATGAACCATTGCTGGGTATGGTTGTGCTCCAGGGTAGACAACTTCTGCATTACAGAAAAACGCATAGTTTTGTCCGGCTACGACTTGAGTAGCCACAACCAAAGGGGAGTATTTGACACCGACAAACCCCTCGATACCTTTAGCAAATACTTCTTTATTCTCTGCTGTGAGTTCATGAAATGGACTCCAGCCACCAGCCATTTGCGTTGACATAATGTGATTCCTTTTTTTCTGTGCTCACTATCAAGCAATATGAACATAGTTTAATAAGGAGAATTTTGCCACATTTATGTGATGCAGACAGTGTAACAACGGCTTTATTGACTATTAATTTGAGTATTCATTCCAACCACGTTGCCATTCCATGCGGAATTTTTGCGCTTGCTCAGTACCTTCACAAACCCCTTCGTAATACTGACCAGATAACCCCATTTGATACGCAAAAGCAGGATTACAGTACTCACGTAAACCTTCTAAATAACCTTGGTCGTAGTCACTTTGCTTAACACTACCCAACTCACGAAGCTCGCTCATCGTGCGCGATGTGTGTCCGGTTATGCCATCTTGATATCCGATCTGATGCCAATCTCCCGACTTGGCAAGATCTGCTGTCGTTGCTGTGCATCCTGCAAGTAAAGCCAGTGCCAGACCTACCGTTACCTTTTTCATGGTTCTTCCTTAAGTAATTGTTTTCAAAAATAAGCTTACCACTAATTATTGGCGCTTGCCGCTGAGCTTGCAGATTTAACCACTGATGACTCAAATCAGCCGCTCAAGACTGTCATCAACCTTTCGCCATTTTTAAAAACCGCTCAAGCAGCATATCGACCACTCAGTGCTCTATTCGACCACTCATCTACTAACCGAATGCATTTAACACAAGTGACGCATAACATGCATCCTGAGATTAAAAAATTACCCTACCCAACTAAGACCAAGGACAATTGCTATGATGTGGTTTCTAACCTGTGTCGCAGCCCTAATCGGCGGATACTTCATCTACGGCGCTTTCGTCGAGAAGATTTTCGGCATCAATGAAAAACGCCAAACGCCAGCTCACACCAAATCGGACGGTGTTGACTTCGTTCCAATGTCAACAAAGAAAGTTTACCTAGTTCAACTACTTAACATCGCAGGTGTTGGTCCAATTTTTGGCCCGATCATGGGGGCACTATACGGTCCTGCGGCGATGCTTTGGATTGTAGTCGGTTGTATTTTTGCTGGTGCAGTACACGATTACTTCTCAGGCATGCTTTCAGTGCGTAACGGCGGTGCATCTGTACCTACCATTACAGGTCGCTACCTAGGTAATGGCGCAAAACACTTTATGAATATTTTTGCCATTGTCCTATTGCTTCTAGTTGGCGTAGTGTTCGTTTCAGCCCCTGCTGGCATGATTACTAACCTCATCAATGATCAAACAAGCTTGAGCGTAAGCATGACTACAATGGTTATTGCTATCTTTGCTTACTACATCATTGCGACGATTGTTCCTGTCGATAAAATCATTGGTCGTTTCTACCCACTGTTTGGCGCCCTACTTATCTTTATGTCTGTTGGCCTAATGACAGCCGTTGCTTTCTCTAGCGAACACACAGTAATGGGTGACTTCCAAGTTTCGGACATGTTCTCTAACCTCAACCCAAATGACATGCCGTTATGGCCTGCATTGTTCATCACTATCGCATGTGGCGCTATCTCTGGCTTCCACGCAACTCAGTCTCCACTGATGGCGCGTTGTATGGAAAATGAGAAAAACGGTCGCTTCGTATTCTACGGTGCAATGATTGGTGAAGGTGTTATCGCGCTAATTTGGTGTGCTATCGCTCTGTCTTTCTTCGGCTCTCTAGACGCTCTATCCGAAGCTGTGAAAAACGGTGGTCCTGGTAACGTGGTATACAGCGCATCATTTGGTCTGCTAGGTGTGTTCGGTGGTATCCTTGCGTTCCTGGGGGTGGTTATCCTACCAATTACGTCTGGCGATACAGCGTTCCGTTCAAGCCGCTTGATCCTTGCTGAATACTTCAACATGGAACAAAAAACGCTACGTAACCGTCTACTGATGGCACTTCCACTGTTCGTTATCGGCGGTATCTTAACTCAAGTAGACTTCGGCATTATCTGGCGCTACTTCGGTTTTGCAAACCAAACAACAGCGGTAATGATGCTTTGGACTGCGTCCGCTTACCTACTGCGTCACAACAAGCTGCACTGGATTACCACTATCCCAGCTATCTTCATGACCACGGTATGTGTCACGTTCATCTTAAACAACAGCTCGCTAGGTTTTGGTCTGCCAATGCAACTATCAACTATCGTAGGTATTGTGTTTGCCCTAGCTGTGACAGGTTACGTTATCAAAACCTCTAAGGGTAAAGGTGAAACTGAACTGGCTGACGAAGAGAAACCACAAGCCGTATCAGAAACAGCGTAATACTCGTCACATCTGAGTGACTAAGATAGGAGCCTGCCAATTGCAGGCTCTTTTTGTTTTATACCCAAGTCACTTTAAGACTCAGAAAGCACAGCGCAGCATCATTTACTTAGCTGTTCTTATCTATCTGAGCCAAGCATCTTGAGGTTACTTAGGTATACAATAACAACATTGATTCTAGGTTAGGTTCACTATGGAACTGGTCATCTCCCTTTTACAACAGATGTGTGTGTACTTAGTTTTGGCTTACATGCTAAGTAAAACGCCAATCATCTTACCTTTGCTGAGTATTTCTTCGCGCTTAAGCCACCGCCTAATTTGTTACGTACTCTTCTCTGGCTTTTGTATTCTCGGCACCTATTTCGGTCTGCACATCAACGATGCTATTGCCAATACTCGTGCGATCGGCGCAGTTATGGGCGGGCTGTTTGGTGGACCTGTTGTAGGTTTCGCCGTCGGATTTACTGGTGGCATCCATCGATACTCTCTTGGTGGCTTTACCGACCTAGCCTGTGCAATTTCAACCACCGCCGAGGGCGTAATTGGTGGCTTGCTCCACGTTTACCTTATCAAGCGAAATAAAGGCGCATTGCTGTTTAATCCAAGCGTTGTATTCAGCGTCACGTTTGTTGCAGAAGTGGTGCAAATGATTTTGCTGCTCGCCGTCGCGAAACCTTTTGATCAAGCCTATGAACTGGTGTCCGCTATTGCAGCGCCTATGATCATCGCGAACTCATTTGGTGCGGCGTTGTTCATGAGTATCCTGCAAGACAGAAAAGCAATCTTTGAAAAGTTTTCTGCGACGTTTTCGCGTCGAGCGCTCACCATTGCTGATCGCTCAGTGGGAATTCTAAGCAACGGCTTCAACACCGAAAACGCAGAGAAAATCGCACGTATTATTTACGAAGAAACCAAAGTGGGCGCTGTCGCGATTACTGACCAAGAAAAGATCTTGGCGTTTGTGGGCATTGGCGATGATCACCATAAACCGAACACGCCGATTTCATCGCAAAGCACATTAGACTCCATGGAGAAAAACGACATCATTTATCTTGATGGCGCGGAGCGTCCATACCAATGCTCCATTGCAAAAGATTGCAAGCTCGGATCTGCGCTGATCATCCCACTGCGTGCAGGGAAAGAGGTCATTGGTACCATAAAGCTGTATGAACCGAAGCGTAAATTGTTCTCGACGGCCAACATGTCGATGGCGGAAGGAATAGCCCAGCTTCTATCTAGCCAAATCCTTTATGGCGATTACCAACAACAACAAGCCTTACTCGCCCAAGCAGAAATAAAATTGCTTCACGCTCAGGTGAATCCACACTTTTTGTTTAATGCACTCAATACTATTAGTGCGATTACTCGTCGTGACCCTGACAAAGCGCGCGAGCTAATCCAAAATTTATCGCACTTCTTCCGCAGCAATTTAAAGCAGAACATTAATACCGTGACGCTAAAGGAAGAGCTTGCACATGTGAACTCGTACTTGAGCATCGAAAAAGCGCGTTTTACGGACCGCTTAGAGGTTGAAATCGATATTCAACCTGAATTGCTGGACATCAAATTACCAAGCTTTACACTCCAGCCTTTGGTTGAGAATGCCATTAAGCATGGCATTTCAAACATGCTTGAAGGTGGTAAAGTTCATATATACAGCGAAGCACACCCACAAGGTCACTTGATTACCGTCGAAGACAACGCAGGCAGTTTTGAACCGCCAAAAGAAAACCACTCAGGGCTAGGTTTAGAAATTGTCGACAAACGTCTCACTAATCAATTTGGACGTGATGCAGCGCTAAAAATTACGTGCGAGCCACATCAATTTACTAAAATGAGCTTTATCATTCCCCCAAAATCATAAAAGCACGCTGAAGCAATAAAGGTAATGTTGGATGTTAACCGCACTCGTCATTGATGATGAACAGTTTGCTCGTGAAGAGCTAGCAGAGTTACTGGATGAAACAGGCCAAGTTGAGGTCGTGGGCGATGCCTCAAACGCAATCCTTGGCCTAAAAAAAATCAATGAACTTAAGCCTGATGTAGTGTTTCTCGATATCCAAATGCCTCAAGTCACGGGGATTGAACTACTTGGGATGCTTGATCCAGAAACCATGCCTTATGTGGTTTTTGTCACGGCTTATGATCAGTATGCGATTCAAGCATTTGAAGACAATGCCTTTGATTACTTGCTCAAACCTGTCGACCCATGCCGGTTAACTAAAACGGTCAAACGACTAAACAAAGTCATTAGCCAATCCGCCCTAACGCAACAACTGTCTGCTATTACACCTGACACGTTGGATCAGATACCGTGCATCGGACACAACCGCATCGTTATCATGGCCACCGACACGGTGGAATGTGCTTACAGTGATATCAGCGGCGTGCATGTACGCTCCACCAGCCAAACCGCGAGCACCCAACTGACATTAAAAACGTTGGAAGAGAAAACCCCTCTAGTCCGCTGCCATCGTCAATACTTAGTCAGTATTAAAGCGATTAGCGAAATCAAGTTACTGGAAAATGGGTTAGCGGAAATCATCACCAAAACAGGCTTTGAGATACCAGTAAGCCGCCGCTACTTAAAGGTGCTCAAAGAGATGCTCGGCATTAGCCACTAACACAAAAACTTCACACATCATCGCTGAGTTTCCGCTAGCGTATAAATAGGACGCTCTGAAAAGACGAGGCGATGATGTATAAAGTTTTATTCATATGTAAGCACAACGCTGGACGAAGCGTCCTCGCGGAGTCAATCGCAACCAATATCCTGCCAGCAGATTTTAGTGTCACCAGTGGAAGCTCACATCCCACAGGCAAGGTGCACCCAGTGGTGCAAAAATATTTAGATGACCACCAACTCCCCATTCCGCATATCCACACGCATTCATGGGAGGAGCGAACTCAGTTTCTTCCCGACATCGTTATTATTCTCTGTGATTCTTTACATCAAGAAACCGCTCCTCAGTGGCTTGCAGGTGGTGTTCGAGTAAACTGGCAAGTTGATGCTTTTCCGACCGATGGTTCTGATGAAGACATGTACGCACATTGCGAAAAGGTTGCTCAATCGCTTGAGCGAAGAATCACGAAGGTGTCTGATATGATTATCGATGGTTTAGGAAAAGACCAAATTCGTGATTACCTAAATGAGTTAAGAGAGATGTAAAAAAGGCGACCCCACAGGTCGCCTTTTGAATATTCGATAAATGGAGACTAATCCACTTGCTTGATTTGCAGTTCTTTAGGTACTTCAAAGAACATATTCTCTTCACGGCCAAGTACTTCATCAACCGCTTCGGCACCAACGAGTTCTTTGATTCGCTCTAGAATCTGATTAACGAGCTCTTCCGGAGCAGATGCTCCCGCAGTCACGCCGACCTTTGTTTTGCCTTCAAACCACTCAGGTTTGATATCTTCCGGACAGTCGGTTAAGTAGCCAGGTGTCCCTAGCTTTTCAGCTAGCTCTTTAAGACGTGTAGAGTTTGATGAGTTTTTAGAACCCACCACAACCATCACATCTACGTCACCAGCTAATTCACGTACGGCATCTTGGCGGTTTTGTGTCGCATAACAGATATCGTCTTTACGTGGACCTTGGATATCTGGGAACACGCGGCGTAGCTCTTCGATAACATCGGCAGTTTCATCGACAGAAAGCGTCGTTTGGCTTACGTAATGAAGATCGGATGGATCTTTCACAATCGCCTTCAGTTTCTCAACATCGGCTGGAGTTTCAACCAAGTACATACCACCGGTTTCACTGGCGTATTGCCCCATCGTACCTTCGACTTCAGGGTGACCTGCGTGACCAATCAGAACCACTTCCATATTACGACGGCTCGCACGCGCCACTTCCATATGCACCTTAGTTACTAAAGGACAGGTTGCGTCAAATACGGTCAAATCACGCAGCTTGGCTTCCTGACGAACCGCCTGCGATACACCATGAGCAGAAAAAATCACAATGTTGTTGTCTGGCACTTCATGCAGCTCTTCAACGAAGATAGCACCACGTTGTTTTAGCCCTTCAACCACAAAACGGTTATGCACCACTTCATGACGCACATAAATCGGTGGCTGATACATCTCTAGCGCACGCTCTACGATGCTAATCGCACGGTCTACACCAGCACAAAAGCCGCGTGGGTTAGCTAATAGGATTTTCATTTCATTGCTCATGGAAATTATCTTTATTGGGTTCGCTATTCTACTGACAAAATTTCAACTTCGAAAGTCACGTCTTGTCCCGCTAGAGGATGGTTGAAGTCCACAGTGACTGAATCGCCTGCAATCTCTGTAATAATGCCCGGGATTTCCATGCCATCAGGGCCACTGAAGGCCATGATTGTACCAACTTCCACTTCTGCATCACCTACAAATTTAGTGCGATCCATATAGTGAATATGATCAGGGTTTGGCATACCAAACGCGTCTTCTGCCTTTAGCTCAATCGCTTTTTGTGCGCCTGTTTCGAGGCCTATCAAGCACTGCTCAAAGTTTTCACTCAAGCTGCCATCACCCATAACAAATTTCGCTGGTTTACCCATGTTATGAGTACTATCTGCAACCGATCCGTCTTTCATTTTAATCGTAAAGTGAAGGGTTACTACCGATTCATTGGTTATTGTTGTCACGTTAATGCTTCCTTGTTCTTGGGTTATTACGCTGTCAGCTTGGTCTTTTTATACATTGATATGCTGATTGGCGCTCCAACATAATAAAAAGCGTCGCTCGAATCAACGGACGACGCTTAGGGTTATTCGATATACCGCAAAAGATTACTTGTCAGCGTCTTTTTTACGGAAGCCATCCAGAATAATCATTGCCGCACCAATACAGATCGCCATGTCAGCAAGGTTGAATGCTGGCCAGTGGTAGTTACCCCAGAAGAAGTCTAGGTAATCAACAACAAAGCCATGAACGACGCGGTCAAACACGTTGCCCACTGCACCACCAATAATCAGTGCATAAGCAATGTTGTTCCATTTTTCTTTTGCTGGAAGCTTACTCATCCAGTAGGTCAAAAGACCCGTAACAACAAACGCGATACCTGTAAATAACCAGCGCTGCCAACCAGCTTGATCGCTCAAGAAGCTGAAAGCGGCACCGTAGTTATGAACGTAAAGTAGGTTGAAGAATGGCAACACCTCAATTCGGTTTGCCCATCCGTAGCCCATGTTGTCCATCACCACCAATTTGATGCCAATATCTGCAATAAATACCAGAATTGCTAACCACAGCCAGCGAACTCCAGATTGCTTTAACGTCAGTGCTTTTTCACTCATTACTTTACCTACAAACAGCCCCAGTAAATACTGGGGCTGTTAATTTAAAAAAAGTTCAGTCGTTCTAGGCAATTACGCGAATTTACGTACTTCACCTTCGCCGTCTACGTTAGACACACAACGACCACAGATTTTCTCGTGACCTTCAATTGTGCCTACGTCTGGCGTGTGGTGCCAACAACGATCACACTTCTCGCCTTCAGCTGCTGCTACTTCAACAAATAAGCCTTCGATATCTGTGGCTTGTGCTGCATCCGTCTTCTCACCTAGAGGCTTAACTTTCGCCGCAGAGGTTAGTAGAACAAAGCGCAGTTCATCTTCAAGTTTGTTGATCTTCGCCGCTAGTGCGTCATCAGCAAATAGAGTCACTTCAGCTTGTAGTGCACCACCAATGGTTTTCTCTTTACGCGCATCTTCTAGAAGTTTGTTTACTGCACCACGAACCGCTTGGATCTCAGTCCAGAATTCGTTGTTCAGCTCTTCACCTTCAGCAAGACCGAATAGACCGTCGAACCACTCACCAGTGAATACGAACTTGTCGCGCTCGCCTGGCATTTCGTTCCAGATTTCATCTGCAGTGAACGACATGATTGGCGCCATCCAACGAACTAGCGCTTCTACGATGTAGTAAAGTGCTGTCTGACAGCTACGTTGAGCGTTGCCGCCACGTTTTGCTGTGTACTGACGGTCTTTAATTACATCTAAGTAGAAAGAGCCCATTTCGATTGAACAGAATTGCATTAGACGCTGAGTTACACCGTGTGTGTTGTACTCTTCGTATGCTTTAACAATCTCTTCTTGTGCTGCTAGTGCACGACCAACTGCCCAGCGATCTAGCGCAACCATCTCTTCAACAGGAACGATGTCTGTTTCAGGGTTGAAGCCGCTCAGGTTAGCTAGGAAGAAACGCGCTGTGTTACGGATACGACGGTAAGCATCTGCGCTACGTTTTAGGATTTCATCAGAAACCGCAACTTCACCAGTGTAGTCTGTTGAAGCAACCCATAGGCGAAGAATGTCAGCACCTAGCTTGTTAGTTACGTCTTTTGGCGCAACCACGTTACCGATAGATTTAGACATCTTACGACCCTGACCATCAACCACGAAACCGTGTGTCAGTACTTGTTTGTAAGGCGCTTCGTCTTTCATCGCGATAGATGAAATTAGAGAAGACTGGAACCAACCACGGTGTTGGTCAGAACCTTCTAGGTATAGGTCTGCACTATTGCCGTTGTACTCTTCACGAGCATCAACAACAGAGAAGTGAGTGACACCTGAATCGAACCATACGTCTAGCGTATCTAGCACTTTTTCGTATTGGTCAGCGTCAGCACCTAGTAGTTCAGCTGCATCGACATCCCACCATGCTTGAATGCCTTTCTCTTCAACCAGCTTCGCGACTTTCTCGATCAGCTCTAGCGTGTTTGGATGAAGTTCTGCTGTTTCTTTATGAACAAACAGAGCAATTGGCACACCCCAAGTACGTTGACGAGAGATACACCACTCAGGGCGACCTTCGATCATACCTTCGATGCGGCTTTGACCCCACTCAGGCATCCACTCTACATTCTTGATTGACTCTAATGCTTTAGCACGTAGGCCAGCTTGATCCATAGAAACGAACCATTGAGGTGTAGCACGGAAGATGATTGGAGTCTTATGACGCCAACAGTGTGGGTAGCTGTGCTCGTAAGCGTGGTGGTGTAGTAGTGCACCTTTTTCTTTTAGTACTTCTACTACTGCATCGTTCGCTTTAAATACGTGCTGACCAGCAAATAGCTCTGTATCTGGTAGGTAAACACCGTTTGAGCCAACTGGGTTTGCTACTTCTAGGTTGTACTTGTTACCAACCGCGAAGTCTTCTTGACCGTGACCAGGAGCAGTGTGAACAACACCAGTACCTGAATCAGTCGTAACGTGATCGCCAAGGATCGCCGGTACAGTGAAATCGTAGAATGGGTGTTGGAATTGAGAAAGCTCTAGGTCCGCACCTTTAGCAAAGCCAAGGTTGTGGAAGTGCTCGACACCCGCACGGTCCATTACGTCTTTCGCTAGCTCAGCAGCAACGATGATACGCTCAGCGTTGTCGCCTTCTGTTTGGATAAGCACGTACTCTAGATCATCACGTAGACATACTGCGCGGTTTGCAGGCAGTGTCCAAGGTGTTGTTGTCCAGATAACGATAGATACGTCACCGTGACCTTCATGACCTTCTGTCAGTTCAAATTTAGATAGCAGTGCTGTTTCGTCAGCCGCTTTAAAACGAACGTCGATAGATGGTGATACTTTATCTTTGTATTCTACTTCCGCTTCAGCAAGAGCAGAACCACAGTCTGTACACCAGTGAACAGGTTTGAAACCTTTTAGCAGGTGACCATTGCTTGCGATCTTACCAAGAGCACGAATAATGTTCGCTTCAGTTGCGAAATCCATAGTGCGGTATGGCTTGTCCCACTCACCCATGATGCCAAGACGCTTGAAGCTCTCTTTCTGACCTTCAACCTGACCTGCTGCGTATTCACGACATTTCTCGCGGAATTCCGCTGCTGTCACTTTTTGGCCTGGCTTACCTACTTTCTTCTCTACCATTAATTCGATTGGTAGACCGTGG
The DNA here is from genome assembly GCF_033344415.1 of Vibrio sp. 1727. Lineage (NCBI taxonomy): Bacteria > Pseudomonadati > Pseudomonadota > Gammaproteobacteria > Vibrionales > Vibrionaceae > Vibrio > Vibrio sp. 1727. The sequence goes on along the minus strand of NZ_JAWPOT010000028.1, from coordinate 17,330 downwards.
CAGTCCCAGCCTGGGATGTAAGGTGCGTCAAAACCTGAAAGTGTTTTGGATTTAATAATAATGTCTTTAAGAATCTTGTTTAGTGCGTGACCAATATGAATGTCACCATTTGCGTAAGGAGGGCCATCGTGCAATACGAATGACTTTTTGCCTTTCTTAGCTTTACGGATTTCACCGTAAAGATCTTCTTTGTACCAACGCTTAAGCATTTCTGGCTCACGATTGGCCAGGTTGCCGCGCATTGGAAACCCTGTTTCAGGTAAGTTCAGGGTATCTTTATACTCACTCATCGATTCTTAATTCCGTTATATTGGGCGAAAATTAGACATTATGTTGAACGGTGGAATAAACCGCTCAACGCTTAAGCTGACGCAGCCACACCCTTGCTGCTTCAGCATCCAATTCGATTTGTTGTTTAAGTGCTTCAAACGACTCAAACTTTTGCTCATCTCGAAGTTTATGCAAAAGTTCCACTTCTAGTTGCTTGCCATATAAATTGGCATGAAAGTCGAATAAGTGCACTTCTAACTGTTGGCGAACACCATTGACGGTTGGTCTTTGACCAATATTAGCAACACCACCAACTGGCTTATTTCCTAAGCCAAGCGCTTGAACAACATAGACTCCGGAAACCGGAGAAACACAGCGTTTCAAAGGAATATTTGCAGTAGGGAACCCAATGGTTCGACCTAGCTTTCTTCCGTGAGAAACACGACCGCTGATGCTGTAGTTTCTTCCCAGCATCTGTTGCGCGGAATGCAAATCGTCACGCGCCAGCGCTTGACGGATAGCCGTACTGCTGACACGTAATTGTTGTAAACAAAAGCTCTGGGTACTTACGACATCAAAGCCGTATTTTTCCCCTGCTTCCTGCAGCATTGCAAAGTTACCTGTACGGCCTTTGCCAAAGCAGAAATCATCACCAACGACAAGAAACTTAACACCCAAACGCTCAACCAACAAGTCACGGATAAACTCTTCCGCGGTTAAACTTGCAAAATGGCGATTAAAATTGACACACAGTAAGCGGTCAATATCGAGCTTACTCAATTGCACGAACTTATCGCGTAATCGCGTCAACCTTGCAGGTGCCTTGTCTTTGGCAAACAGCTCCATCGGCTGAGGTTCAAAGGTCATCACAACAGAAGGCAAGGATAGCCTGTCCGCTTGCTCAGACACTTGCTGCAATACTTGTTGATGGCCTTTATGGACACCATCGAAATTGCCAATAGTCAGCACACAACCATGATGTCGCGGGTTGATATTGTGAATGCCTCTAATCAGTTCCATTGGATACTGCTTTCTGCCTCTGTTTTACTTTACACTGTGTGAAACTGACGGATTATATACTAATCACCCTCAGTCTGTCCCAGCTTTTAGGTCTTTTAAACGCGCACCAGTTAAAAATAGAACCACTAGGTAAACTACGGCTCCTAAACCGATCAACATCCCTAGCACCGCGCTTCGGTGAGCAAAGCTCCAGCCCAGCCATACTGACATATCTTCCAGTTGCCATAAGATTGCCGCCACCATCGCCGCGCCAGCAATAGCTAAACGTATAATAAAGAAGACGGTTCGCTTAGTGATTTGGTATACCTCTGCGATGTGCAGGCCACGATACAGCAGTGCCATATTCACAAATGCCGATAGTGCCGTCGCGATAGCCAAGCCAACGTAGCCATAGAAGTACGCAAAAATTGCATTAAATACCATGTTGGTCACCATCGCAATGATGCCGTATTTCACTGGCGTTTTAGTGTCTTGACGCGAGTAATAACCCGGAGCGAGCACTTTAATCAGCATAAAGTTCAACAAGCCTGAAGCGTAAGCAAAGAGTGACAATGATGCTTGATGTACGTCTTGTGGCGAAAACTCACCTCGCATGAATAACACCATCAACATAGGTTTTGCCAGTACCATCAAACCAAGCATTGCAGGAAGGCCAAGTAAGATCACCATGCGCACCCCCCAGTCCATGGTTTGTGCGAATCCTTCATTTTGTGCGTCAACATGTTTGCGTGATAATGCTGGTAAAATCACCGTTGCAATAGCAATACCAAACAGACCTAACGGGAATTCCAACAAGCGATCTGAATAGTACAACCAACTGATCGAACCGGTTTGCAGAAAGCTGGCAATAAAAGTATCAAACAACAAGTTGATTTGGCTTACCGACACACCGAACAAAGCAGGAATCATTAAGGTTCGGATCTTCACCACGCCCGGATCGCGCCAGCCCCATTTCGGCTTAACCATAACCCCCGCTTTAATAAGGAAAGGGATTTGAAATAAGAACTGAACCAAACCACCAAGGAAAACACCGATGGCAAGACCAATCTCTGGCTGTGGCATCTGCGGCGAGATAAACCATGCTGCCAAAATGATCATCACATTGAGGAAGACAGGAGTAAACGAAGAAACCGCAAACTTACCTAGTGTATTGAGAATGGCTCCCGATAGGGCAACAAAAGTGATGAACCATAAATAAGGAAAGGTAATCTTGAGCATCACGCTAGCAAGTTCGAACTTCTCAGCCGCGGGACCACCATGCATCCAGTCTAGGAACCAACCAAAACCAAACAGTGCAGTCACCACTCCGGAACCTAGAACACCTAAGATGGTAACAATTGAGACTATCACCCCTAATGTACCCGCCGCACGAGCAATGAGCTCCCGAGTTTTATCCATGTCGCCTTGAGCATGGCTTTCCGTTAAAACAGGTACAAACGCTTGGGAAAAAGCACCTTCAGCAAACAAACGTCGTAAAAAATTAGGAATTTTATTGGCGAAGAAAAAGACGTCTGCGCTTGCTCCTGCCCCCATTAAATTTGCCACTACAACATCACGAACTAGGCCAAGAACGCGGGAAATAAATGTCATAGCACTGACGATCATGCCAGACTTGAGTAGTCGTTTACTCACTGTAACCTCGGAATATCACCATAAGACAGCTAACCCTATACTGTTTCTCTGACAGGTGCTGTAAATAGACGTCAAAAATCTATCCGCGGGTTGTAAGGAATAAGTGTGCCTTTCGCGGATAATTATTAGCATTGGTATAAAAATGCTGTTAGAATCCCCGCCATCTTAACCGCGATAACCTCTCTTACCAAAATTTGTTTTGGCTTAGATCGGTTTTTGCACAAATCATTTGACATTTAAGCGCAAATGAGGGATATTCCTCGCCCTTAAATTGTCACAGAACTAAGTTTTTGGGAGTTAGACCCTTGGCAAATAGTAAATCTGCTAAGAAGCGCGCTATCCAAGCTGAGAAACGTCGTCAGCACAATGCTAGCCGTCGCTCAATGATGCGTACTTACATGAAGAAAACTGTTGCTGCTATCGAAGCAGGCGACAAAGAAGCTGCAACTGCTGCATTCGCTGTAGTTACACCTATCCTAGACCGCATGGCAACTAAAGGCCTTATTCACAAGAATAAAGCAGCTCGCCATAAGTCTCGTTTCGCTGCACAAATCAAAGCTCTTTAATAGAGTCCTGATTTTACAGTGAAGAAAAAACCGACCTTGTGTCGGTTTTTTTATATCTACAAAATTTTCTTAATAAAAAAAGCTGGCAATGCCAGCTTTTCTTTTTCTGAATGTCCCATTTAAAGACATCAGCTTATTCATTACCCATATAACGCTCAAACTAGAAAGCACTAATAAAACACTTGAGAACAAAGCAAATTGGTCGATGAGTAGTACCCTATCATCAAAAGTTTAACGCCACTCTCAAATATTCCAACAAGTTAGATTCACACTCTAAGATGAGCAGTATATTAGGACTATTTAATTAATGTTGAACACTCTCAGCACAATAAAGACTATGCAGTGTTTTTATTAACGCTTTCACTTCATCACTCTTTAATGTGTAGTATACCGTTTGTGCTTCTTTCCTTGTCGTGACTAACTCATCACGGCGAAGCCAAGCAAGATGCTGAGATAATGCCGACTGGCTTAGCTCTAACTTTGCACACAGCTCTCCCACGGACAGCTCTTGGTTATGCAGCATACAAAGGATTTGTAGGCGTCTCTCGTTTGCCATCGCTTTGAGCAACACGACGGCTTTTGCGGAGTTCTGCTCCATTTCTTGTAGATTCATGTGTTGGACCTCTAGCTACAACTTACTTATTCCAACCCTGGCCAGCTTGTTGTGTTGCACTGATTTATATATCTAAGAAAATCAAGATACACTTCCAGAGTCTTCATTATTAGAACCTCTAATTTAGTTGTTAGTGATACACCAATATTATCCACCAAGGATTTTAATTGGTGCGCCATCAATAATTAATAGTTTTGCTCACTAAAACAAGTATCTTGCTTACTTAGATATTATTTAGAATTATATTTTTATTGATAGTAATCTATTTATTTACGCAACGATACGGGTTTACTCAAACATTTGACTGAAATCAGCATCACAAACATTTTTTACCGCGGGGTGTTGGATCATTCGTTCCGCAAAAATCACGTAGTACTCTTCTTTTAGCCCATCGACATGGCCAATTAGCTGTAAATTTCGGTCGTCTTCAATCTCCGACATGTATACGGTCGGTGCCAAGAAAATCACATCATCGTGGTACCGAGCAAAAGCTTTCATCAACGCAACATCATCAAACTCCCCTAGCACATTGGGTTGAAGGCCTTGACGATCAAACCATTGAATAACTTTACGCCCCATAGCCGTTCGGCTCGCGGGAATCAGAAGTTTTTTTTGTTCCAAGATCTCAGGGAATCGCACATTTTCAATTTCAGAAGAAGCAAAAAAGCTCATGCTACTTTCACCCAACTTTTTGCTATAAAGGCCAGGACTTTGAGTAGAATCAACGGGACAATCCGAAAGGATCATATCTAGCTTGTGCTGAGAAAGGCGTTCAAGTAGCAGTTCGTGGGTCGATTCATAACAGCGTAAATGAATACTGTTATCTTCCGGGACGGTCGTCATCAGTACTTTACTGACCAAGCGTTTAGATAACGCATCGGCTACACCAACTTCAAATAGAATGTTCGAGTGCTGGCTGTAATTGACGATATCTAACATCTCATAGCTCAAACCGAACATCCGGTCGGCGTACTTAAACACAAGCTGACCTAACTCAGTGGGCTCAACTGTACGACCATTGCGCTTGGTTAACTTTCCTTTCATGCGCTCTTCAAGCGCTTTAATCTGTCCTGTCACGGTTTGCGGTGTCAGGAAGAGCGCGTCAGCCGCCTTAGTTACAGAGCCCTGTTTGCACACCATCCAGAAATAATAGAGATGGTTGTAGTTTAGATGTGACATGATCGAGTCCCGAAAAGAAAGTGATACTTTTTATACCAAATGTGACAGAGACAAACAATAAACTCGACAAAACCATACAATACCTTACAAAAGCATAAGTTTTACCGAAAGTATAAAGTCAACACTGTCATAAAAGTTGAACTGAGGCGCATTTTCTCTACAAAAAAAAACGCAAAAACCAAACAAAACGAAATCAAAATTTAACCATTAAAATCAACAAGTTAAAAATTAATTTTCTTCCTCTTTTACGCCATTATCAAAAAGAACAATAAAAATCTCTCACAGCAAGAAATCTGTAATATTACTGAAATATTTGTTCTCTAACATCGCCCGCAGATTCAACTACAGACCGAAAAATGAACTGAAAGGTCAACGGAGAAAATTATGATGAACCAAGCTACTTCAACAGTGGCACCAATTTCGAGCACAGCTCGTTGGTTACGCTGGGCTAACTTGGCATTCATGTTATATCTGCTTCTTCTAGCAGTATCTATGGTTGGTAGTGGCTTTAAATGGGCAACTGGCGATCAAGCTAAGGTGCTATTTGAATTTGCCGCACACCCAGTTGCAGGTCTAATGATCGGCTTGGTGGCAACAGCCTTAATTCAGTCTTCAAGTACTGTAACGTCTATTATTGTAGGCTTGGTTGCAGGTGGCTTACCTGTAGAAACCGCTATCCCTATGGTGATGGGTGCTAACATTGGTACCACAGTGACCAATACGCTTGTGTCTCTTGGCCACGTGCGCTGTAAAGAAGAGTTCAAACGTGCATTTGCAAGTGCAACCATTCACGACTTCTTCAACTTGCTTGCTGTCGCTATTTTCCTTCCGTTGGAAATGATGTTCGGCATTTTAGAGAAAGTTTCTCACTGGCTTGTTTCTCCACTGCTTGCTACTGGTGATATGAGCATTAAAGGCTTCAACTTTATTAAACCAATTACAAAGCCAGTCGTAGGCGCAATTAAAGAGCCACTTTCTACCTTCGGTGATACTGTTGGCGGCGTCATGCTTATTGCTTTGGGTATTGCGACTATCTTCGTTGCAATCACAGTGATGGGTAAATTGATGAAGAGCCTAATGGTTGGTCGCGCACGTGAAATTTTGAAAAACGCCATCGGTCGTGGTCCTATTCACGGCATCGTATCAGGCTCAATCGTGACCGTTCTAGTACAATCTTCCTCAACCACGACAAGTTTAATGGTTCCGTTGGTTGGTACTGGCGTGTTGAAAGTACGAGATATCTACCCTTTCACTCTGGGTGCTAACATTGGTACTTGTATTACGGCACTACTAGCAGCGACAGCGGTATCTGGAGAGTTCGCAGTATTCGCACTACAAATCGCTCTAGTCCACTTAGTGTTTAACATCATGGCGACGCTGTTTATCTTTGGAATTCCATTCCTACGTGAGATTCCGGTTAAAGGCGCTGAGATGATTTCTGAAATGGCTATTAAGAATAAAGCAGTTGTTGGTGGTTACCTAATGTCAGTATTCGTTATTCTACCAGGTGCAATTCTAGCCCTAACAACGTAACAACAACGACATACCATCGCTTATTGTTTAGGCTCCACATCGTGGAGCCTTTTTTATGATAATTAAACTGTTCAAATCGATTGTCCGGTGATAATTTGAGCCACATCAGCATGCTTATGCTGAGCTATCTCATTTGGAGTCGACAACATGACGCAGCTTAATGACGCTATTTCTGATCAGCTACTCGCAATAGACGAAAACCTAACCCAACTGGTTGCTGATATTGATATCCTCAGTAGCGTGAATCCTCTTAATTATGCTCAAGAAAGAGAACGTTTCATTAAAAACAAATATTCTCAAGAGCCTAATTTTCAATATTCAATTACTAATGTAGATACTCACAGCGCAAAGCGACGTCTATATGAGCTACCTCTAGAAAACATTCAAGACACCCAATTGCAGAGGCTGTACGCAGATGTAATTCAGTCTTATGCAGATAAACTGGATCAAGTGAATACCATAGGCACGCAAGAGTTTCTTTATAACTCCTTACGCTATTATGGGGAACCGAGCGCCAAAGATATTGCCAACGCCCATTTCATATTGCACCTTCCTACAGAAGAAGAAAAAGAACCTCAGCACGATAGCCGTGCAATAGCACGTTTCATGCAAAATTTTGCTCAACGCAATGGGTATGAATGTGAAATACAGGTGTTGGACGGGATGTTAGCAAACGCACTAGTTTCAGGATCTCGAGTCAAAATTAACCACGCAGCGTACATCACCACTGATGAGCTGGAGGCTCTTGCACATCATGAAATGGGAGTACATCTCCTGACTACGCTTAACGGTCGTCAACAACCGCTAAAAGTCCTGAGCTTAGGTTGTCCTGCCAATACCAACACTCAAGAAGGGCTGGCTATATTATGTGAGTATCTGTCAGGACATTTCAGTATCAAGCGCCTAAGAACCTTAGCCTTACGAGTTCTGGCAGTAGAGTCGATGATCAAGGATCGCGATTTCCGCCATACGTTCATGCTATTAAAAGAACAGTATAAAGCTTCTGATCTTCAAGCATTTACAACGACTGCCCGAGTCTATCGAGGTGGAGGTTTAACGAAGGATTACTTGTATCTTAGAGGATTCCGAGAGGTGCTCAATGCCTATGATAAATTGGGCGATGACTTTTCACTATTGTTGTGCGGGAAAACGGAGCTGAAGTATTTTGAGCTTATCCGCTCATTAGTGAGTAAAGAAATATTCACTCAACCTAAGTTTATTAGCCCGGCACTGTCCACACCGATGCAGACCAACCCAATTCACCGTTATATTGTCAGTGCACTAAAATAATACCTTCTAAGTACAAAAAAGAAAAAAGCTCCATTCGGAGCTTTTTCTATATCTTGAAGAACGATACTCGTTACACTGAGAATGGGTAACGAATAGGATCGTGATGCTCGTACCCTTCAACCCAAAAGTCATCCAGTGTGACCCAAGTTTCCAAATCTTCTAGAGATTTAATCTCTGGGTTGATATGGAACGTCGGCGCTTTTAATGGCTCACGTTTCAACTGAACATCGCGCATCAGTTCAAGCTGGTCTTCATAAATGTGAGCATTCACAATCTTATGAAATGCCTGACCAGGTTTCTTGCCCGTAATTTGCGCCATAATCGCCAAGAACACGTAAACTTGAACCATATTGAAGTTTAAGCCAAGCGGTACATCACACGAACGCTGAGTACTATTCAGGTAAAGCGTATCATCCAGCAATGAAAAATGGTGACTGTACATACAAGGACGCAAGCACCCCATGTGGAACTCACCCGGGTTGTAGAAGTTCAAGATTTCACCGCGGTCATCAACGCCACGCGTTAAGTCATCCACTATCTTACGTAGCTGGTCAACATGACCACCATCAGGTTTCGCCCAGGCGCGCCCTTGAACTCCATAGACACGGCCCATGTCGTCTTCGCCTTTACGGTATGGGTTATTCAACCAGGCATCATTTAGGTTGGCATTGGCATCCCAGGTTTTCGTGCCCAGCTTACGAAAATCTTCCGCATTATCGTAACCACGAATGTACCCTAGTAGCTCTGCAACAGCTGCTTTCCAAAAACTTTTACGTGTGGTGACCAACGGAAATTGATTGTTCGCAACATCGTAGGTTAAATCCGCGTTGATTACGGTCAGGCAGCGCTTGCCTGTACGCTCATTTTCAACCCAAACACCTTGGTCAACGATGCGTTGACACAAATCTAAATACTGTTTCACACCAATACCTTACTTCGTCTTTTGTGGTAATTCGTCTTTGTAATGACCACGTTTGTATGCCCAAACCATCATGAGGACACCGATAACCACCATTGGCAGAGATAAAATCTGTCCCATGGAAATAAAGCCACCGAATAAACCCAAATGAGCGTCTGGTTCGCGCACGTATTCTACTAGGAAACGGAAGGTTCCGTAACCCGCAAGAAAGAGTCCTGAAACAGAACCTAGAGGACGAGGTTTCTTGATGAACCAATTCAAAATGAAGAAAAGGACGATGCCTTCAAGCGCCATTTCATAAAGCTGTGATGGATGACGTGGCAGTGGACCGCCATTTGGGAAAACGATCGCCCAAGGCACATCCGTTACTCGGCCCCACAACTCGCTGTTCATGAAGTTACCTAAACGCCCCATACCCAAACCAAATGGCACAAGCGGCGCGATAAAGTCAGCAACACCGAAGAAAGTTCGCCCGTTTTTGTGTGCATACCAGAACATCGCAGTAATCACACCCAGTAAGCCCCCGTGGAAAGACATACCACCAGTCCACACTTTAAATAGATACAAAGGGTCAGCCAGGAAGAGCTCAAAATTGTAGAAAAGCACGTAGCCTACACGGCCACCAATCACCACGCCAAGGAAGCCTGCGAACAACAAATCAGAAACCTGCTCTCGTGTCCAACCACTTCCAGGCTTATCCGCACGTCGGTTCGCTAACCATAGAGCAAACATAAAGCCAACAAGGTACATCAAACCGTACCAACGAACCGAAACAGGACCAATAGAGATTAAAACCGGATCAATATTGGGAAATTCAATATATCCCTGAGACATAAATCATTCTCTTCTTATCACAACAAAATAAATATACCCAAGTAACCTCTAGATGCTTGGTTCAGCGAGAATGACTTGGGTACAAACTTAGAGCAGCATGGTCGCTGCAACAAACATTAAGAACACCGCGAATATCTTTTTTAATACCGCTGTTGGAAGGTTAGTTGCGAGCTTCGCACCCACTTTTGTTGTGAGCATCGAGGCCATAGCAATCGCTAATAAAGCGGGAAGATAAACATAGCCAATACTGTATGAAGGTAAGCCTTCCACTTTATAGCCATGTAAGATGAAGCCGATCATACCAGAAATAGCAATCACGCAACCACAAACGGAGGATGAGCCCACCGCTTTACGCATCTCTATCCCATGTTTATTTAAAAATGGTACCGACAGTGAGCCACCACCAATACCAGCAAGGCTTGATACGACACCAATTCCCGTGCCGTAAACTACAGTCACAGGGCTGCTCGGCATAGGTTTACTGCTCGTAACTTTAATGGAACGAAACATTTGTACTGACAGGCAAAGAACAATGACACCAAACACTTTCGGCAAATAGTGTGTAGGGATCCACTCAGCAATATTGGCACCAACAAAGCCACCAATGACCACACCAGGCATCAACCATTTTACGACAAACATATCGACATTGCCGAGCTTAAGGTGATTCATCGCCGATGAGCCAGACGTGACAATAATACTCGCTAACGAAGTGGCTAAGGCCATGTGCATACTCATTTCTGGAGAGATCCCAGCAAGAGGAAGCAAATACAACAAGGCAGGAACAACAATCAAACCACCACCGATACCGAGTAACCCCGCCATCACACCCACAAAAGCGCCTAGCGCCAACAATAACAAAAATAAAGAGACGGTCACGATTTCCTACTTTTTACCTGCACGGATAAAGCCCGCAAAGCCCTGTTGAATGAAGAAGTCATGCATCATTTGATGAATGTCCTCCCCATAGGACTTTGTCATTGCTTGCTCCGCTAATTTTTCTAATTCTTCTTGTTGGCTATGACGAATCAAATATTTCACCTTAGCCACATTGGAGGTGTTCATACTCAAACTGGTATACCCTAACCCAAGTAAGAGAAGAGCGCCAAATGGATCACCCGCTAGCTCACCACAAATACACACGGGCACCTGATATTTATCACACACCTCATGGATTTGCTTAAGCGCTAACAGTACCGCAGGATGCATAGATTCATAGACATCCGCTACGCGCGAATTGTTCCTATCTACCGCTAATAAATACTGAGTTAAATCGTTTGTCCCGACAGAAACAAAATCAACACGGTGAGCGATCGTTGGCAACAGATACACCATCGATGGTACTTCAATCATGACCCCAATTTGTGGGAATTGAATTCTATCATCAAGCAAAACGGCTTCGCTGTGAGCTTGATTAATCAAGCTAATGGCATCGTCTAGCTCTTTTACCCCTGACACCATTGGCAATAAGATACTTAAGTTTCCGCTTTCTGCACTCGCTCTTAACATTGCACGCAGCTGGATCAAGAAAATGTCTGGATGATCCAATGTAAAACGAATGCCACGCCAGCCTAGAAACGGATTATCTTCTTCGATGGGCAAATACGGCAAAGGTTTGTCACCACCAATATCCAAAGTACGCATCACTACTCGTTGATTCGGATAGCTGTTAAGTATTGCTTGGTATTGATGATACTGTTCATCTTCCGAAGGAAAGTGATGCTGAAGTAAAAATGCAATCTCAGTTCGGTACAACCCAACACCATCAACACCTGTGTTGATGGCAATATTACTGTCTGCACTGAGTCCCGCATTCAGCATAATTTCGATATGGTGATTATCTTGCGTAACCGCAGGGAGTGCGAGGTCCTTGTTTACCATGGCAAACAGTTCAGACTCTTCGCTTACTAAGCTGCGATACTCTCGCAACAACTGGCGGTTTGGCTCTAAGAAGATCTCACCCGTATAGCCGTCGACTATCCCGAGTTTGCCATTCACCACATCCGGATTAATGTTGGCGCCCATGACTGCAGGGACCCCAAGAGCTCGAGATAAAATGGCAGCGTGAGAGTTTGCGCCTCCCTCTAATGATACGACGGCTAACAAAAACTCTTTAGGTACAGAAGCGAGCAAGGTGGCAGTGAGTTCGTTCGCCACCAAAATAATGGGACGATCAATTGCAGAATTTTCTTGCTCACTGTTGTGCAGAAAATAGAGCAGCCTTTGCCCTAACTCTCGGATATCTTGCGCTCTTTCACGCATGTATACATCCGACATTCTTGCAAATCGATTCGAGTATGACTCTACAACTTGGCGTAACGCCCAGTCTGCCCTGTCTCCTTTTTCAATCTGCTTCTTCAAATCACCGCGAAGCATCGGATCATTCAGTAAGTGAGTAAACAGATCGAAGATCGCCAGCGCATCTTTGTTGATTTCACTGTCCAGTTTTTTCCGCATGCGGCGAAAGTCATTTAACGCTCGCTCTATGGCCACCAGTAGCGTCTCGTGCTCGCGTTCCTTATCTAACGTGGACGAAGGGAAAATATCCGATAAACTCGGCTGGGTATTGTCGAACCAAAACTCTCCAATCGCGACACCAGTAGACGCAGGCAAACCTTTTAATACCGTGGGTTTAGATGCTAACTGCCAATGCCCAAGATTCTGCGCATGTGCAATGAGCACCGCTAACTGAGCGGATAAGGTAACAAGAAACGATTCTTCCATTTCACTAAACAAGCGCGGCGTTTTTTGTTGGATCACCAACACACCTAAAACTTGTTTACGATGAATGATTGGAGTAGCTAAAAAAGAGTGGTAAATCTGTTCGCCGAGTTGAGGAAAGAATTTGAACTCGGGGTGTTTTGAGGCTTCGGCAAGGTTAAGGGGTTCAGCGCTTCGTTTTACCAACCCAACCAAGCCTTCATTGAAGTTGATATGAATACTATCACCTTCAAAAATAAGGCCTTGAGTTGCCATTAACTCAAGGCGCTGCATTTCTTCATTAGCAAGATAGATAGTACAGCACTCAGTACTAAGGGCAGCACAAGTCTCTTTCACCAATATATCGAGTGCCAGATGCACATCATCGACCCTAGAGACTTTCTCAACTATTTCCCTTAGCTGACTGAGCATGATTATCCTCTACGTTGCTTTTTTCTTTTCCCTTTCGCTTTTCTCTCTCGAAAAGGCATGGCTAAGGATGCAAATTCTTTCATCGCTCGTCGATAAACATCTCGCTTGAAAGAAACAACTTGCCTAACTGGATACCAGTAACTTACCCAGCGCCAACCATCAAATTCAGGGGATTTTCCGCGTTGCATATTAATGCGAGACTCATCGCATTCTAATCTCAGCAGAAACCATTTCTGTTTTTGGCCGATACAAACAGGCTTGGAGTCCCAACGCACCAATCGCTTTGGTAGCTTATATCTTAACCAATGACGACTTGTTGCAATGATCTTAACGTCTTTTTTCGTTAAACCGACTTCTTCGTATAACTCCCTGAACATGGCTTGTTCAGGGGTTTCACCTTCGTCAATCCCACCTTGTGGAAATTGCCATGAGTGTTGCCCGTATCGTTTAGCCCAGAAGACCTGACCATGGTTATTACATATCACAATACCAACATTAAGTCGGTAACCATCGCCATCTATCACTGGCTAACCTCTATGAATAAATTTTTTATTACCGTGATTTTTCCACATATCCCCATTACTAGCAAACTTACTGATGTGATATGAGCAAGATTTATTACCTTTTCAGCATTTTTGGATATCTTTTAATCAAACCATACCTTATCAACACAAGAGTGAGACATTGCCCACATTTATTCACCTTTTCTGTGAATAACTTTGTGAAGAATTCAATTCAAATGAGTAATTCAGTTCAATCCCATCAAATGAAAAACAAATGAATAAACAAAAAAACAAACATAAAGCATTGATAAAAAAAGTATTTATTTTTAAAAATAACGATAATTCGATCTTCAATTTCTTGATGATCTTTTCACCAAACTCAGATCGGTCAAAGATCCACCAACAGGCTATTTATCCACACTTACCTGCTATTCGTTTAGATGATTACAACAAAATCAACCCCAAAAATGCATTTTAACCCCTGTTTATTCATACAGACCTCGTCAGGATCTTATCAATACCTCCTCCACCTGTGGATAAGTTATGAATTGATCGTTCTTACACCGCCTCGGTGAAATCTTAAACAGTAGATTTGGTCGGAGTTTGATAAACTATATTTTTTGTAATACCACCTTGTAACTATGAAACCAGAACCACAAACAGAAGCAGAGCTATTGGAACGAGCGCATGATATGGCAGGACTCAGTTTTGCTGAGTTGGCCGCCGAGGCGAATATGATTGTTCCTGAAAACTTAAAACGTGATAAAGGTTGGGTGGGTCAATTACTCGAATGGCACTTGGGCGCTCCAGCTGGCAGTAAACCTCAACAAGATTTCGCAAAACTAGGGATCGAGTTGAAAAGTATTCCGATCAGTTACTCTGGCAAACCTTTAGAAACAACCTTTGTTTCTGTGGCCCCCCTCACTGGTGTTCATGGTCTTACATGGGAAACAAGTCATGTTCGAAACAAGCTATCTCGTGTGCTTTGGGTACCCGTAGAAGGAGAACGAGAAATCCCACTCGCTGAAAGACGTGTGGGCAGTCCACTCATTTGGTCACCAGATGAAGAAGAAGAACGGATTTTGCGAAATGACTGGGAAGAGTTAATGGAGATGATCGTCTTGGGAAGATTTGATCAAATTTCCGCCAGACACGGAGAAGCGCTGCATCTTCGCCCTAAAGCCGCAAATGCAAAAGCGCTCACCGAAGCATATAACTCAAATGGTAAGCCGATGAAAACTCTGCCCCGAGGCTTTTACCTTAGAACACAGTTTACTGAACAGATCTTACTCAAGCACTACATTAACACTCAACCAGAATAAAACTATATCAGCTATTTAGTGCGTCACGAGCGATAACTCAATATCGCAGTACGAGGCTGCCTCTTCAGTGCCACATTCGTCATACGCATTACGCAGCCTTAAATACGCTTTATCGACCCCTAGCCTCAATAATTCTTCTTTTACTAAGTCTAGAGAGCCAAAATGTATCGGGTCTTCACCGTCTTTAATCGGCTCAAGTTGATGCTTGTACTCCACAGCTAAAAGATAGTCAGAGACATCAGAACACCCAATCACAAATACTTTGGGAGTTTTATAAGTATCTTTATGTGGACCATGTAGCCACATGTCCAATTGATGCTTCTGCATAACATACCTCCTTCACACGATTATTTAAGTGTAGTTAGGCTAACTGTAGCTTTCGAGTTTGCTCTCCCTTTATACGTAAATCATTTGCGATTGCGGCTAAAAATCCCCTATATTGGAGTCACTTATTTAGTCGGTAACTCTTCAAGGACGTGATATGCAATACACAAAACTACCGCACTCATCACTTGAGATCAGTAAAATCTGCCTCGGCACTATGACGTTTGGCGAGCAAAACACAGAAAAGGACGCCTTTGAACAGCTCGACTTTGCCCTCGATCATGGGGTGAACTTCATCGATACCGCAGAGATGTACCCTGTACCGCCAAACTCGGAAACACAAGGGCTCACCGAGCAATACATCGGTAATTGGTTAGCAAAAAGCGGCAAAAGAGAGAAAGTAGTACTGGCAACAAAAGTGGCAGGCCCTCGCAATGTTCCTCACATTAGAGACAACATGAGCCTTAATCGTCGCCACATCCATACAGCAATTGATGACAGCCTTAATCGTCTACAAACCGATTATGTCGATTTGTACCAACTACATTGGCCGCAGCGTCAAACCAACTGCTTTGGTCAACTCAACTACCCATACCCTGACAAACAAGAAGAAGTCACGTTAATTGAAACGTTGGAAGCGCTTACTGAATTAGTGAATGCAGGTAAAGTGCGCTATATCGGCGTATCCAACGAGACGCCGTGGGGTGTGATGTCGCTATTGCGTTTGGCAGAAAAACACGATTTGCCAAGAATTGTCTCCATTCAAAACCCATATAACTTATTGAACCGCAGCTTCGAAGTTGGCTTGTCTGAAATCAGCCATTACGAAGGCGTTCAGTTACTTGCCTACTCTCCTTTGGCATTTGGCTGCCTGAGTGGTAAATACCTAAACGGGGCAAAACCTGAAGGCGCTCGATGCACTAAGTGGGAGCGTTTTGCGCGCTACTTCACTCCGCAAGGTGTTAAAGCGACCGAAGCTTACGTCAATTTAGCTCAAGAGCATGGTCTAAACCCTGCACAAATGGCGCTCGCGTTTGTCAATCAGCGTCCATTTGTTGCTTCTAACATTATCGGAGCAACAAACCTAGACCAATTAAAAGCCAATATCGACAGTATTGATTTGCAACTTAGCGACGAACTACTTACTGAAATTCAAGCAATAGGTACAACTTACTCGAATCCTTGCCCTTAACAGTAAAGCTCCCTTCAAACGAAAACAGCTGATCTTCAAGATCAGCTGTTTATCAAATGAAGTATGACTTCATATCGCACGTTAAGCGTGTTGACTGACTCGTTAGCAACTCTGCCAGTCCAACACGCTAACGATTACGTCATTATTCGCGACGTTAAAACTCGACGAAGGTGACGAACTCGACGTTCAACTTTTACTGCATCCGGAACATTGGCACGTGTAGAACGACCATCGCGATCTAAACCAATATCTCTCAATAGATGAACATTCGTCCATGGAATATCATGAGCAGTTCGGCGTATGGTGCGCTGCCATTGCTTTTCTTCGCGTTTAAGGTCTGCTTTCAATAGCAAAGTGGCCAATTGTAGGTAAATAGAGTGACGCATAATATTTTCTCCGATTATCGATGTATTCGACTGGGAAAAATAGTGCGTAAAATGAACAGAAATATTCTGTTGATACTAAGCCGCTACTTTTCCGCAGCCTAGTAATAAATATGATAGGTTACGGATTAATTTTTATCTTGTGAGCCAGTGGTATTGGTATCATCCGATTTAAGGGTTATCGGAGCGATAGGCATACGATCAGCGCAAGCAGTGGTGTTAACAACGTAATGTTTCATCTTGCGCCTCCTAGCTAAAAATTAATCCGTTTATGAAAGGTATAACTCACTGAGTTACGGTTAAATTGTAAGCTTTGATGAATATATATCAAACATTTTTTGCCTTTTTGATTAAAAACAAATCAATACACCGCAATTTAGTTTCATATACTTTTATGTATAACATATTCACCTGAGGAATATATAAATTTGCGGATTTTATAAATCAAACCAAACAAAAAATAAAAAGAGCGGCTCTGTGGCCACTCTCTTTTATTGTATTTATTGTGCCGTCCTAAATAAGGTTGACACTTTCCCCCCAAAAAATTGGAGAGTGTTATGAAATCAACAACTAAAAGAACTCAGCGCGATTACTCCCTCGCTTTTAAACTCACTGTAG
>NZ_JAWPOT010000288.1:0-687 GCF_033344415.1 Vibrio sp. 1727 | reverse complement strand
GTCGGCAGAAAAAGATCTTAAAAACCAAGGTATGTCAGCCAACTTAGGCAGCGTGCTCGCGAGTTATCCAGACGCAGGGAAAAAACTCAGCGCGGTGCAAAACGGTTATCTCTTCTATCTTTCTGGTTTGTTGTACGAAGCGTCACGTGATCTTAACAGCGCTTATGTGGATTACCGTCGCGCTTTGGCTGTGATGCCAGATAACAAACAAGTTATTGAAAGCACGATGTACGCCGCGAAAAAACTCGGTATGCGTGAAGACTTACGTCTGCTTGAAAAACGCTATGGCAAGGCACCGACAGGGTTAAATAAGTCACAAGGACGCGTCATTGTGATTGACGAGCAAGGTGTGGTTGAGGCTTTGCAAGGTTGGCGTATTGATTTACCTATTTTTGACAGTCGCGGCAATGGCGCAATCTACTCATTGGCACTACCTTATTATCCGAAACGTGGGGCACCACGCTTTAGTGATGTGGCTTTGAATGGAACAAAACTGCCTTCTAGTACGTTGGCTGACGTTAATGCCATGGCTCAGAATGATTTGAATGAACGCTTAACGACAATAGTGATTCGCCAAGCCATTCGCGTTTGGGCGAAAGACCGAATCAGAAAAGAAGCAGCGAAAAAAGGCGATGACGTGGGCAATATTCTTTTCAACGTTTGGAATACGTTAACAGAACAACCAGA
>NZ_JAWPOT010000287.1:0-688 GCF_033344415.1 Vibrio sp. 1727 | reverse complement strand
CTCTCACTGTGGATGAAAATAATCTCATCACGAATAGTGGGCAATCAAACGCACTGTTGGTTGAAGGGCAGTTCACGACCACGCAAGGCTCAGATGGTGTGGTTCAGTACCAGCTTGAAACAGGTTCAGACCCGCTCAACGGTTTGACCTCCAACGGTCAAGTTATCACGTTGGCCGAAGTCAGTAATGCCGACGGTAGCTTTACCTACACAGCGACGGCAAACGGCAATTCGGTATTTACGTTGCAGGTAAACAACGATGGTAGTTATTCATTTGAACTGCAAGGGGCTGTCGATCATGCTCCAAATAGTGACACCTTAACGTTGGACTTTTCCATCATCGCGACGGATTTTGATGGCGACACGAGCAAAATTACGTTGCCAGTCACCATCGTTGACTCATTGCCAGTTGTAACGGATTTTGAAGCGATCAGTGTTGATGAAGACGATCTGGCTGGTATCGGTTCTGACCAAAACGACCCAGTTTCAATTGATGGCCAGTTTACGACCACTGAAGGTGCAGACAGAGTTGTGAGTTACCAGCTTGACTCGAATGCGACACCTGTTGATGGATTAACCTCACAAGGCGTAGCCGTCACAATGACGGAAACGGCTAATTCTGATGGCAGCTTCACCTATACGGCAACAGCAGGGACAAATCCGGTTTTCACATTGACCGTCAATCCCGA
>NZ_JAWPOT010000286.1:0-688 GCF_033344415.1 Vibrio sp. 1727 | reverse complement strand
CCATGGTTACGATGAACAAATAGATCTGTGCCTGCTCGTGATAGGCGCCAATACCAAGTGCGATGATGCCTACCAAACTAAACAAGAATGAGCCAAGAAAAGTCGCCAGAGCATTTTGCGTTGTGCTGTCTTCCATCAATAGCTTAGTAGCTCTAGGAGTGACCCCTGCACTGGCCGCGCTGTACGCTGAAACCATAATGTTGAGTGAAAACGTCGTCACCGCCAGCATCGACGTCGCGAGAATATTCAATATGTTATTCAGCAGCTCATTACTGACATTGATGGTGGGAGGCAGGGTAATGAATTTATTTAAAACAATAGAGATCAGGGCGGTTACAACAGCAAGTAAGGCGAAAAGTGATGTACGAACCCACAGTTTGCGTGTCATTTGTTTAAGCAGCCACTGCCATTTGGAGCCGGTCATTCTCATGTGCCTCTTATCTTTAGTGAGAAAGTCGATAGGAAATTCAAAACATTATTCTTTGTTTAAGCATAGGTGAAATTTCCGGGTTCTCTTTGTGCTTGATGAGCTTCGTGATCAAGGTACTGGTATCCGAACCATTGGATAGTTTTGAAAACTATTGGGCATATTTAGAAGTTAACGAGCGTTAAAATCAGAAAGTCATGCTGCTTCAAAGAATGGCGTTCGTAAGATGTGAATCAGCCTATATTCCGTTACCTTAATTGG
>NZ_JAWPOT010000285.1:0-690 GCF_033344415.1 Vibrio sp. 1727 | reverse complement strand
TATTTTCTGTAACGTTTAAAGCCTATGTATGAGATAAAGACACTGAGATAGCGAGAGGCTAGCACCAGAGGGACTGCAATTGCCATCATGATCCAGTCTTCTTCATGGAATTTAAATAGCAGCATCGACATACCAATTAATAGGAATAGCACGCCGTTTAGGAACTCATCTACTAACTCCCAGAAGTGGTCTAGGTGGTCTTCACTCTCTTTAGAGAAGCCAATAAAGCGCGTCCAGTTACCGATCATAATTCCCGACACCACCATCGCAAGTGGGCCTGAAACATGAATGTACTCAGCAAATGCGTAACCTGCTGTAGGAACACCGATGGTAAGTAGTAGCTCCATTGAGTGATCGTCAGTAGCACTGATTAGGTAGTGGAATACCAAGCCCAATAGAAAGCCATAGACGATCCCGCCAATCGCTTCTTGGATGAAGAGTAGAGTGACGCTACCGACTGTTGGTGCTTCTGAGCCAAATGCAATGGTGAAAAGCGTGACGAAAATAACCAAGCCGAAGCCATCATTGAATAGTGACTCCCCTTCGATCTGTGTCGAGATACGTTTAGGTGCGTCTAACTTTTTAACGATAGCTAGAACGGCAATCGGGTCGGTAGGCGAGATTAATGCACCAAATAGCAAGCAGTAAACCAAATCAAACTGTATGCCGATCAGCATACAAAGGCCATAA
>NZ_JAWPOT010000284.1:0-691 GCF_033344415.1 Vibrio sp. 1727 | reverse complement strand
AAACCGAATCGCCAACCTTTAGATTCATAGTAGGGATGATTTGGCCACCTTGAGTCCACTCAGGAATCACAGGGCCGTCACCATCAAATTTGACATCGATAACGTTGTAGAATGATGCAGCGGTATCCCCCACATCCCATATCGCAAGGATGACATGGTACCCTTCGCGTTCAGGCACGTTACATTGGTGGCTCATCTGTTTTGGTGGTTGAACCATATTGCCGTCAACCACACAGAAAGGGTTGAGATCGAACGAGTCGCGTGACAATGAAGCGTTCGGGTTCCAATTCGGTTTTGTGATGTAGTATTTCCAATCACGAGTCACGTGGTTTGCTGTAAAAGTCCATTCAAACGTTTGTGTACCAGATTTTATCGGACGTTTTACCCAGCGGTCGGCGGTTTGTTCGTCTAGTGCAGCTGCTAGAGCCGTTTCTGCGCTGGCAATTTTACCGTCGCGAGGGCCTGTCTCTGGGAAGCCATCAGGGCCTTCGACGCTTTGTGGTTCATATTGAATTGCGCCACAGTTAGTGTTTCTTTCATTGGTATCCGATGTTGGGTACTTACACAGCGCTGCACGACTTGCTGCGACGCCATCGTTGGATTCCGATACGTAACCGTGTGCTAAGACACCAGAGCTCATGCTTGCGATAGCAAGGGCAACGAGCGATTTATTAGGGAATGATTTCATTAC
>NZ_JAWPOT010000283.1:0-691 GCF_033344415.1 Vibrio sp. 1727 | reverse complement strand
GATGCGTACAAGACACACCTACTGAGCCTTCGCGGTTTGCCGACCGAGCTAAAGCAAGCTTTAGAACTGATCCCTGCAAGCGCGCACCCAATGGACGTCATGCGTACAGGTTGCTCTGTATTGGGTAACTTAGAGCAGGAAATGAGCTTTGATGAGCAACTGCAAGCGACTGAGCGCATGTTAGCCTTGTTCCCAGCCATCATCTGTTACTGGTACCGTTTTAGTCACGATGGCGTTCGTATCGACACAGAAGATCAAACCGAAGACTGCATCGGCGGTTATTTCTTGCGATTACTTACAGATAAAGAGCCATCAGCGCTACACAAGCAAGTGATGCACTGTTCATTAATTCTTTACGCAGAGCATGAGTTTAACGCATCAACCTTCGCAGCACGCGTTTGTGCATCAACATTGTCCGACATTCACTCTTGCATTACAGCTGCAATCGGTACGCTTCGTGGCCCTCTTCACGGCGGCGCAAACGAAGCAGCGATGGAGATGATTGAAGACTGGCAGACGCCGGATGAAGCCGAAGCCAACATCATGCAAATGCTGGCGAATAAAGACAAGATCATGGGCTTTGGTCATGCGATTTATCGAGAAAGCGACCCTCGCAACGCACTGATCAAACGTTGGTCTGAAGAATTGTCGAAGCATGTGGGTGACACGCATTTATACGCAGTATCTGAGC
>NZ_JAWPOT010000282.1:0-691 GCF_033344415.1 Vibrio sp. 1727 | reverse complement strand
ACGAGCGTAGCCATAACGAGTTTGGCTGTAGTAACGCTTTTGTCGTAACAGCGGTAGTCGGTCTTTTACATCTGCCCATGCGTTTGGATCGCCACCTTGTGCCTTGGTTAATCGACGCGCGTCCATCATGTGGCCATAACCAATATTGTACGATGCCAATGCAAACCAAATTTTTTCATGTTCGTTAATCGTATCAGGTACGCGAGCGACAATGCGACGCAGGTATTCCACACCACCACGAACAGATTGTTCTGGGTTTAGACGATCGGTTACACCAACACTTTTCGCAGTTGGTAAAGTCAGCATCATCATGCCACGAACACCCGTAGGCGATTTTGCTTTTGGTTTCCAATGAGATTCTTGGTAGGCCAAAGCCGCGATTAAACGCCAATCAAACTCTTCGCTGTATTTTTGGAACAGCGGAGCCCATCTCGGCAACTTATCATCAAGAGCACGAATAAAGGCACGCGTGTCCACGTAGTCAAACGCTTCAATATGGCCAATGTACTTCTCTTCAAGAGAAGCTAGCTCGCCAGATTGTTTGATATTGCCGAAAAACTCAATCAGCATCGCATACAAGCTCTCATCCTCTGAGCGGCGAGTAAACCATGATACTGGTTGATCTTCGGTGAGCTCAAAAGCAAGCGCTAAATCTGGATACAGGCGTTGCGCGAGAGACAGCTCTACGGAA
>NZ_JAWPOT010000281.1:0-691 GCF_033344415.1 Vibrio sp. 1727 | reverse complement strand
GTAGATAAAAGGTTTTCCTATTAAGCTGCCTTGAGCGCCATCTTTATTTAATGCGCGACCAATTTCAGTCATGGCTAACCAACGGTTTTCACACCAAAGCGGGGACAACAACGTTGGACGACGAGCTGCGGAAGAGACACGATGAAACACAACATCAGCGGGCGTCATACGAATCATTTCACTGGCAATCGCAACATATTCTTCCAATCTAGGAGCTTCTAATCTGCCAGCTCTCCAAGCTTTCGCCATCGTACTGCCTTCCACAATATGCAGGCCATGTAACTTGATGCCATCAGTGCCCACGGCCAACACTTTTTGCAGCGTTTCAATATTATCGTCGCGGGTTTCTTTCGGTAATCCAACAATCAAATGAGTACAAACTTTGATCCCTAAGGCTCGAGCTCGCTGAGTGATCTCCGCATAACATTCAAAATCATGTCCGCGGTTGATGCGTTTGAGCGTATCGTTATTTGCAGTTTGAAGACCTAGCTCGAGCCAAATTTCATAACCTTGGTTTACATAATCTGACAGCAAATCCAATACCGAGTCAGGCACACAGTCTGGGCGAGTTCCCACACACAAACCCACAATATCAGCAGCTTTGAGCGCTTCTTCATACATATTTTTCAGTACTTGTACTTCTGCATAAGTACTGGTGTAAGCCTGAAAATACGCCAGATATTTCTTCGCT
>NZ_JAWPOT010000280.1:0-692 GCF_033344415.1 Vibrio sp. 1727 | reverse complement strand
TATGGAGAAGAACAGTCCATACGAACCACGCCGTCCTTATCAAGCGACATGAACTGGAATGATGGGTCAATCGCTTCGCTGACCAAGGTCAGATCTAAGTTGTATGCTTGGCCAATTTGACGCCAGTAATCAATGCCGCTGCCACCAAGTGGATCCACACCAATTTTCAACTTCGATTTCTGGATCGCTTCCATATCGATAACATTTACTAAGTCATCGATGTAAGGCTTCACCAAATCCATCTCTACGAATAGCTCAGATGCTTTCGCTTCTGCTAGCGCTAGACGCTTCACATCTTTTAGGCCACCAGCAATGATCTCGTTCGCACGATCTTCAATCGCTTGAGTCAATTCAGCTTCTGCTGGACCACCATGTGTTGGATTGTACTTAATACCGCCATCTTGTGGTGGATTATGAGACGGTGTGATAACGATGCCATCCGCTTTCTCATCATGCTTTAGATTGTAAGTTAAGATAGCGTGAGAAATGCCAGGTGTTGGAGTGTAGCCATTATCCTGCTGTACGATGACTTTTACACCATTCGCAATCAAAACTTCGATTACGCTTGAAAACGCAGGTTCTGACAACGCGTGGGTATCTTTGCCCACAAACAACGGCCCTGTAGTCCCCTGCTTGGCACGTACTTCTGCAACTGCTTGTGCGATAGCAAGAATGTGGTTTTCATTAAAAGT
>NZ_JAWPOT010000279.1:0-693 GCF_033344415.1 Vibrio sp. 1727 | reverse complement strand
GCTGACGTCCCATCCAGTGCCGATTTCGATTCCAAAGTCGATGCTTCGGTACGTAACTACTTCTTCATTCACCAAACCGACCCAAGCAATAACCAATACCGCTGGTTAACGTACGATCTCAATGGTGATGGTAATGAAGAACTGCTGGTTCAATTGGATTGGTGCGGCTCAGGCGGTTGTACGCTCTTGGTGTTCGAAAACCATGAAAAAGAATGGCGCTTCAATAGTCGAATTACACTGGTAAGAAGCCCAATAATGCTCGGCCAACAAACGTCGCACGGTTGGCGCGACCTGATTTTCGATGTTAGTGGCGGTGGCGCAACACCAGCAAAACATGTCATGCAGTACACTGGCGTAAGCTACCCTCTGAACCCGAGCATGGCACCAACAGCCACACCAGGACAAATCAGTGGTGTTCGTCTGTTCTCGGATGGTATTAGCCCTGTGCGTGAAGGGGTTCGACTGTAATGTCACAACCGTGTCCCCATTGCGGTTTTCTGTTCAACTATATTTGCTCGCTGGTGCCTAAACTCACCAGCAAGCACGACATACTGCTATTGATGCACCCAAATGAGCTAACTCGTGACACCAATACGGGCCAGCTGTTACAGCATTGCCAACTCAACGTCGAGCAAGCAATCTGGGATCGCAAACAACCACCAGCAGAGTTGCTCACTCGCTTGGCTGATCCTT
>NZ_JAWPOT010000027.1:0-51143 GCF_033344415.1 Vibrio sp. 1727 | reverse complement strand
GGTGGCTACGACGGGATTCGAACCTGTGACCCCATCATTATGAGTGATGTGCTCTAACCAGCTGAGCTACGTAGCCAAAACCATATTTTTTGTTCTCAACGCTTTGTTGCCTTGTCGTTGGGAACGGCGCGCATTATGCGAAGTTGAGTGAGATCCGTCAACAGTTTTTTTTAATAAATTTCGGAAAAAACCTCGTTCGCTTCCTTTTTAAACAAAGAGGCGTGTTTATGATCTAAAACTGGAAATAAATTAGCTTGCAGTTGCGTAATTTATTTTTGTTTATTTACTTAAGGTATTAAAAAAGCCAGCTTAACAGCTGGCTTTTAGTGTAAATGAAGTGTTTAGAATTCATTCATTTAATTAAACATTGAAGCGGAAGTGTACAACATCACCATCTTTTACGATGTAGTCTTTACCTTCTAGACGCCATTTACCTGCGTCTTTTGCGCCATTTTCACCATTGAATTGGATGAAATCGTCGTAACCGACTACTTCTGCACGAATAAAGCCTTTCTCGAAGTCAGTGTGGATCTTACCTGCCGCCTGAGGCGCAGTTGCACCAACAGGGATTGTCCAAGCACGTACTTCTTTAACACCTGCTGTGAAGTAGGTGTGTAGAGTCAGTAGTTCGTAACCAGAGCGAATTACACGGTTCAGACCCGGCTCTTCGATCCCCATATCTGCTAGGAATTCTTCGCGATCTTCATCTTCTAGTTCAGATAGTTCAGATTCGATAGCTGCACATACAGGTACAACGACATTGTTTTCTTTTTCTGCGAACTCACGAACCGCATCTAGATATGGATTATTTTCGAAGCCATCTTCGTTTACGTTTGCAATGTACATAGTTGGCTTCAGTGTTAGGAAGTTTAGATAGCCGATTGCTGCTAACTCTTCTTTAGATAGCTCAACTGTGCGTGCCATGCCGCCTTCAGTTAGTACTGGTAACAGTTTTTCTAGTACGGTTAGTTCAAATTTTGCGTCTTTATCGCCGCCTTTTGCCTTCTTCGCGTTACGTTGAATCGCTCGCTCACAAGAATCTAGGTCAGCCATTGCAAGTTCGAGGTTGATCACTTCGATATCTTCGATAGGTGAAACTTTACCTGAAACATGAACAATGTTTTCGTTTTCAAAACAACGTACAACGTGGCCAATCGCGTCTGTTTCACGGATGTTAGCTAGGAATTTGTTACCTAAACCTTCACCACGTGATGCACCAGCAACAAGACCAGCGATGTCCACGAACTCCATCGTCGTTGGAAGAACTCTCTGTGGGTTAACGATCTTAGCTAGTGCGTCTAGACGTAGATCTGGCACAGGAACCACACCAGTGTTTGGTTCAATGGTACAGAACGGGAAGTTTGCTGCTTCGATACCCGCTTTAGTTAGTGCGTTGAACAGAGTTGATTTACCTACGTTAGGTAGACCAACGATGCCACATTTAAAACCCATGATAGTAACCTTATTCAGCTTTGAACGTGTGGAGGCGATTTTGTGCTTTAGATAGGCCATCCTTAATCAGGATATCTAGACAACGAACAGCCTCATCAGCTGCTGCATCTAAAAGCTCTTGCTCTTTAGCTGGCGCTTTACCTAATACAAAACCCGCCACTTTATCTTTGTGTCCCGGATGACCAATGCCAATACGAAGACGATAAAAATCTTTGTTATTGCCCAGTTTGCTAATGGTGTCACGCAGACCGTTGTGTCCACCGTGCCCCCCACCTTTTTTAAACTTAGCGACACCTGGCGGTAAGTCTAGCTCGTCATGAGCAACCATGATCTCTTCAGGTTTAATTTGATAAAATTTCGCAAGCGCTGCGATCGATTTACCTGATAGATTCATGAAGGTGGTTGGGATAAGCAAACGGAGATCCTGGCCATTGACCATAATGCGTCCTGTTAGACCAAAAAACTTTGGTTCGTTCTTCAGTGTAACGTTGTGAACGCGTGCTAATTCTTCTACAACCCAAGCGCCCGCATTGTGACGAGTTCTGGCGTATTCTGGTCCTGGATTAGCAAGACCAACAAGAAGTTTGATTTGTTGACTCAAGGTTAGGATCTCTCTGGAATCTCAAAAAGCGCAGTATGATAGCACAGAAAACTCGCGGTGGGCGACCAAGGGATTTTCTAGTTATCAGTACAAATAAAAAAACACCCCAAAGAGGGGTGCTTTTGAAATCAGTGTAACTGAAATGTTCGTATTAGTTGAACATTGCAGAGATTGACTCTTCGTTGCTGATACGACGAATCGCTTCAGCCAGCATGCGAGATAGGCTTAGTGTTGTCACTTTACCTGTTGCAGCCATCTCTTTAGACAGAGAGATAGAGTCAGTTACGATAACTTGGTCAAGAACTGAGTTCTTGATGTTATCCGCAGCGTTGCCTGAGAATACTGCGTGAGTAGCGTAAGCGAATACACGCTTAGCACCGCGCTCTTTTAGTGCTTCAGCTGCTTTACATAGTGTGCCACCTGTGTCGATCATGTCATCAACGATCACACAGTCACGACCTTCAACATCACCGATTAGGTTCATTACTTCAGAAACGTTTGCACGTGGACGACGCTTATCTACGATTGCGATGTCGATGTCGCCTAGTGCTTTTGCTGTTGCGCGAGCACGAACAACGCCACCTAGGTCAGGAGATACCACTACAGGGTTATCTAGACCGCGAGCCTGCATATCTTCAAGTAGCACTGGCGTGCCGAAGATGTTGTCTACAGGTACATCGAAGAAGCCTTGAATTTGCTCTGCGTGTAGGTCGATAGTTAGAACGCGGTCAACACCAACGTTAGATAGGAAATCAGCAACAACTTTTGCAGTAATTGGCACACGCGCAGAACGTACACGACGGTCTTGGCGAGCGTAGCCGAAGTAAGGGATAACTGCAGTGATACGGCCTGCTGAAGCACGGCGCATTGCATCAATCATAACAACCAATTCCATTAGGTTGTCGTTAGTCGGTGCACAAGTGGATTGAATGATGAAAACATCGCTACCACGAACATTCTCATTGATTTGAACTGCAACTTCGCCATCAGAAAAGCGAGAAACAGATGCATCACCAAGAGAGATGTAAAGACGATCAGCAATACGTTGGGCTAGTTCAGGTGTTGCGTTACCAGCAAATAGCTTCATATCAGGCACGGTGGAAACCTCGGGTTTGCGTCCAGTTTAAATAGGTCGGTGTGAGGCTGATTGGTATTCAGCCAAAGTCTCTTTTAATGGCGAAATATTGCGCCCTTGAGCGACAAATGCCGAGACTTTATCAGAGAGTTGTGCAAGGATAGTTTCTGCTTCAGATTTGCTCGAAAATTCAGCAAAAACGCAAGATCCTGTCCCCGTCAATCTTGACGGCGCGTATTGTAGCAGCCAAGAAAGTTGCTTATCAACCTCTGGGTAGAGCATTCGTACAATTTTTTCGCAATCGTTTACGCTTGGCGTATTTAAAAGTGTTTCTAGATCTCGTTTTGGGGTGTTTCGCGTCAAATCTGGATGACAAAAAACGTCGACGGTTGCGATAGATACATTCGGTCTGACGACTAAATACCACTTTTCTTCGGGATAAGCAGGAGAGAGTCTTTCACCAACACCTTCAGCAAAAGCTGCAAATCCGCGCACAAATACGGGCACGTCTGCGCCCAGTTTTAAACCAATTTCAGCCAGTTCGTCGTCAGTTAGATTCAGTTGCCATAAGTAATTCAGTGCCACTAATGCTGTAGCTGCATTCGATGAGCCCCCACCAATGCCTCCACCCATAGGCAGCACTTTCTGTAGCTCAATATGCGCGCCAAAAGGGCAGTTTGAGTAAGCTTGAAGCGCGGTTGCTGCTTTCCAAATTAAATTGTCTTGAAGAGGCAGACCTTCTATCTCTGGAGAAATTGTAATATCACCAGAATAGTTCGCTTGAATAGTGAGCTCATCGCCGTGATCGACGAATTGGAATAAGGTTTGTAACTCGTGGTAGCCATTCTCTGTACGGCCGTTGATATATAGAAAGAGATTCAATTTCGCTGGTGATGGCCAGCGTGTTGAAAGTTCAATCATTGGGTGATGTTCCATTTTGTGATCACTAGATTTATTTTGACATCAGCTGTGGTGAGTTTCAGCTTATTTGGCAGAGGGAGAGACTGTTCATGCCATTGAACGTCGCCATATCGTTGATATGCAATACTCCAATCATTTAAACCAATTTGTTTGTTTAACGCTTGCAGTGTATTGGTTGGAGACAGTTGGAATTTGTCGGCATCGGTCGGTAGACCTAATAGCCAGTCAGGCATGTGTTCGACGGGCATCATCAACCCTGTAAGACGGTAAATCAGCTGGTTAGCACTGCGAGAAGAAAGGACCTGATCGTCGTAAGTTTCTACTGTGGCGCCTTGTGGGGTGATGGTGAGCTTTAATGCCGTTTGTCCGAGAATCGTTGTTAAACGCAACTGGCTTAGTGCTGAAGAATGTTTCCAGTAGAAGTTTAAATTTTGTCTTTGGTCTGGGCCAATATAACCAAGTTTCCCCGTTGCTTGAAAATCTTGGATGGTTTCGAGTCGCTGCTCATGAGCTTGCCATTCAACGCTGGTAACACTTTCAGGAACGGACGAACAACCAGCGAGCAGTAAGCTCGACAAGAAAAAAAGAATAAAGGAGCGTAACGTCATGTTTGATGGCTTATTAATCAGTTTCATCGGGAATCGCTCACAACTATAGCATTGAAAAGTCGCACTTAGGAAAACAAATCCGGCTTACCCTTTCAATAAATGCGTGCTTACAGTAAAATTCTGGACCTATTTTATAACCTATCCCAGAGATACCACGTTAGATGTCCTTGCTTGCTATTGGAATTAATCACAATACAGCGTCTGTCGACTTGCGAGAGAAGGTGGCGTTTGGTCCGGATAAACTCGGCCCTGCACTCGAGCAACTTAGAGAGCACGAAGCAGTTAACGGCAGTGTGATTGTTTCAACCTGTAACCGAACTGAGTTGTACTGCGATGTTAAGCAAGGAGCGCGAAACAAGTTGATCGATTGGCTTGCTCAATTTCATCAAGTGAGCCGCGAAGATTTAATGCCGAGTTTGTATGTTCATGAAGAACAAGCTGCAATAAAGCATTTGATGCGCGTATCGTGCGGTCTTGACTCTCTGGTGTTGGGTGAGCCTCAAATTTTGGGGCAGGTAAAGCAAGCATTTTCTGACTCGCGAGATCATCAAGCTGTCGATGCCTCGATTGATAAACTGTTTCAAAAGACGTTCTCAGTCGCCAAACGGGTGAGAACAGAGACAGATATTGGTGGTAATGCCGTGTCCGTGGCTTATGCGGCATGTACACTGGCAAAACATATTTTTGAGTCGTTATCAGATTCAACCGTGCTTTTAGTTGGTGCGGGTGAGACGATTGAATTGGTCGCGAAGCATTTAGCGTCCAACGGTTGCACAAAAATGATTGTCGCGAACCGCACTAAAGAGCGCGCGCAAGGCTTAGCGGACCAATTTGGCGCAGAAGTGATCAGTTTGAACGAAATTCCTGAACATTTGGCGAAAGCGGATATTGTGATTAGCTCAACGGCGAGCCCATTGCCTATTATTGGCAAAGGTATGGTCGAAACGGCTCTAAAGCAGCGCCGGCATCAACCTATCTTGTTGGTCGATATTGCGGTGCCGCGAGATGTGGAGTCGGAAGTCGGTGAACTGAACGACGCATATCTGTATTCTGTTGATGACTTGCAATCTATCATCGACAGCAACATTGAGCAGCGTAAAGTCGAAGCGATTCAAGCTGAAGCGATTGTTAGTGAAGAAAGCGCTGCATTTATGACATGGTTGCGTTCACTGCAAGCCGTCGATAGTATTCGCGACTATCGCAAATCAGCCAACGAAATTCGTGAAGAGTTACTGAGCAAAAGTTTGCAATCTTTAGCGGCAGGCGCAGATCCGGAGAAAGTGCTGCGCGAGCTGAGTAATAAACTCACCAACAAACTGATTCACGCTCCAACTCGCGCATTGCAAAGTGCAGCAGAGCAAGGCGAACCAGCAAAATTAACGATTATCCGCCAAACACTTGGCTTGGATGATCTATAACTCACGCTTTTTATTAAGAAAACGACACTATGAAAGCCTCTATTCTGACTAAGCTAGAAACGCTAGTAGAACGTTACGAAGAAGTTCAACATCTTCTTGGTGATCCTGATGTAATTGGAAATCAGGACAAATTCCGTGCTCTATCAAGAGAGTACTCTCAGCTAGAAGAAGTAACCAAGTGCTTCCAAGCTTATCAACAAGCACAAGAAGATCTTGTCGCCGCTGAAGAGATGGCAAACGAAGACGACGAAGAAATGCGTGAAATGGCGCAAGAAGAAATCAAAGAAGCGAAAGCGACGATTGAGCGTCTTACTGATGAGTTACAGATTCTTCTTCTGCCAAAAGATCCGAACGATGATCGTAACTGTTTCCTAGAAATTCGTGCAGGTGCGGGTGGCGACGAAGCGGGTATCTTCGCGGGTGATCTATTCCGTATGTACAGCAAGTACGCAGAAAAGCGTGGCTGGCGCATCGAAGTCATGTCTTCAAACGAGGCAGAGCACGGTGGTTACAAAGAGATGATCGCGAAAGTAAGCGGCGACGGTGCATACGGCGTGTTGAAATTTGAGTCAGGCGGTCACCGTGTACAGCGTGTTCCAGCAACAGAGTCTCAAGGTCGTGTGCATACTTCTGCTTGTACAGTAGCAGTAATGGCGGAAATCCCTGAAGCGGATCTGCCAGAAATCAAAGCAGCAGACCTGAAAATCGATACGTTCCGTGCATCTGGCGCGGGTGGTCAGCACGTTAACACCACGGATTCTGCAATCCGTATTACCCACTTACCAACGGGTACGGTAGTAGAGTGTCAGGATGAGCGTTCACAGCACAAGAACAAAGCGAAAGCAATGGCGGTTCTTGCTGCTCGTATCGTTCAAGCGGAAGAAGAGCGTCGTGCCGCAGAAGTGTCTGATACACGTCGTAACCTTCTAGGTTCTGGTGACCGTAGTGACCGTATTCGTACCTACAACTACCCACAAGGTCGTGTGTCTGATCACCGTATCAACCTAACCATCTATCGTTTGAACGAAGTGATGGAAGGTGACCTGCAAAGCTTGATTGATCCTGTGATTCAAGAGCACCAAGCAGACCAACTTGCGGCGCTCGCAGAGAACGGCTAATCGATGAGCCAAGTTCAATCGATTGAGCAAGCACTGAAAAGTGCGACGGCGAAACTGGCAGAAGGCGGCAAAGAGTCGCCTTCTCTCGATGCAGCTGTACTCCTTTGCCATGTCCTTGGCAAACCACGAACTTACCTGCTGACCTGGCCAGAAAAAGCGTTAGAAGCAGAGCAAAAATCTCAGTTTGACGCTCTACTTGAACGACGTTTAACTGGTGAACCCGTCGCTTATATTATTGGTGAGCGAGAGTTTTGGTCTTTACCGTTCAAAGTTTCTCCCTCTACCTTGATCCCAAGACCGGATACAGAACGTTTGGTCGAGGTTGCACTCGATAAGACCTACGAGCAAACTGGGCCTATTTTAGATCTTGGAACGGGGACGGGGGCAATTGCTATCGCACTCGCATCTGAAATGCCAAAACGTCAAGTGATGGGCGTAGATCTCAAACAAGAAGCGAAAGCACTTGCAGAGTACAATGCTGAGCAGCTAAACATCAAAAATGTGACCTTTGCTCAAGGCAGTTGGTTTGAGCCTATTACAGAAGGTACGAAGTTTGCTTTAATTGTCTCCAACCCGCCATATATTGATGAAAAAGATCCACATTTATCCCAAGGTGATGTGCGCTTTGAGCCAAAATCTGCATTAGTTGCTAAAGAGAATGGCTTAGCTGATATTCGTCATATCTCGGATCTTGCTCGTCAGTATCTTGAAGTGGGCGGTTGGCTGGCATTTGAACATGGTTATGATCAAGGTGAGGCGGTGCGTGAGATAATGCGTGGCTTTGGTTACCAACAGGTCGCTACGGAAAAAGATTATGGCGGTAACGATCGAGTAACGCTTGGTTGTCTGGCCAGTTAATCATGGAAGTCAGCAAACACTAACTAAAAAGAGAAGAAAAATGTACGTAGCTCTAAAACACATACACTTAGTGACGATCGCTCTCAGCGCGACGCTACTATCGATCCGATTCGTGTTAATGATGATGAACTCACCGAAGCGAAATAATCGCTTTTTGAAAGTGTTTCCCCACATCGTTGATACTGCATTGCTAGTGTCAGGTATCGCGCTTATTTTCATTACGGGTTTCATCCCGTTTACCGATGCCGCACCGTGGTTAACAAACAAAATCACCTGCGTACTGGCGTACATTGCGCTTGGATTCTTCTCATTGAAACTTGCGAAAAACAACCTACTGAAGATATTTGGCTTTTTCGGCGCATTAGGTTGGTTGGTCATGGCTGCAAACATTGCTGTGTCTAAGAGCCCTACGTTATTTGGATAGACGTCATGTTAGAGTTTTTTGACGAAGATTTTGACAATATACCGTTGGTGGAAGGTGCGCTTGAGCTAAACAAAGCGATTAACCCAGAAACCAAAGTACATTGGGCGAAACAAGAGTTAGAGCGTCTTTACAAAGATGCAGAAGCCACGCTTGTTCATGAAACCGATGAAGAGCAACGATTTGATGCATTCCTACGACTGTTTTTCCACGAGTGGGGATTCAAAGGCGACGAGCAGGAATACTTTATTTCGGACAACAGCTTCATCGATAAAGTGCTGGAGCGTAGAAAAGGTATTCCTGTGAGCTTAGGTTCGATTTTGTTATACCTAGGCAAAAAGCTGGGTTTCCCGTTGAAGGGAGTTACTTTCCCGACTCAGTTCCTGTTAAAAGTCGACTGGATGAATAAGAAGCCAGACTACATCAACCCATTTAATGGTGAGTATGTAGGTGAAAGGATTCTTCAAGCTTGGCTTATTGGCCAGGAAGGACCGCTAGCTCAGCTAAAGCCTGAACATTTTGAGGAAGCTGACAACCCAACAATTATTGGTCGCTGGTTGGCATTGATTAAAAGTGCGATGTTGCGTGAAGAGCATTATACGCTGGCATTACGTTGTACAAATCTTGCTCTAACATTTGTGCCAGATGACCCATACGAAATTCGTGACCGTGGTTTTATTTTCCAACAGCTAGAGTGCCCTCAAGTAGCGGTATCAGATTTTCAGTACTTTATTGACCAATGCCCTGACGATCCGGCTTCTGAGCTACTAAAATCACAAGTTAATGTGATGAGTGAAACGCACGTCACACTTCACTAATTTTATCGATGTGCCGAACTGTGGCGTATCGTGGACAGAAAAAGAGAATCAAAATGGAACAGAAAATCGTTAATATCGGCGACATTCAGGTTGCTAACGACAAGCCATTCACCTTATTTGCAGGTATGAACGTTCTTGAGTCTCGTGATCTTGCGATGCAGATCTGTGAGCACTACGTAAAAGTAACGGAAAAACTTGGTATTCCTTACGTATTTAAGGCGTCGTTTGACAAAGCAAACCGCAGTTCTGTTCATTCATACCGTGGTCCAGGTCTGGAAGAAGGTATGAAAATCTTTCAGGAGCTGAAAGACACTTTTGGTGTAAAGATCATCACGGACGTTCACACTGAAGCGCAAGCTCAACCTGTCGCTGACGTGGTAGACGTTATTCAGCTTCCTGCATTCCTAGCTCGTCAAACTGACCTTGTTGAAGCTATGGCCAAAACCGGTGCGGTTATAAACGTGAAGAAACCTCAATTTATGAGCCCTGGTCAAGTGGGTAACATCGTTGAGAAGTTCGCAGAATGCGGTAACGACAAGATCATCCTATGTGAGCGCGGTTCTTGCCACGGTTACGATAACCTAGTTGTAGACATGCTTGGTTTTGGTGTGATGAAAAATGCTTCGAAAGGTAGCCCAATCATCTTTGACGTAACGCACTCACTACAAATGCGTGACCCATCAGGCGCAGCATCTGGCGGCCGTCGTGAGCAGACAGTTGAACTTGCAAAAGCGGGTCTAGCGACAGGCATCGCAGGTCTATTTATCGAAGCGCACCCAAACCCAGACCAAGCGCGTTGTGATGGCCCATCTGCACTGCCTCTAGACAAGTTAGAGCCATTCTTAGCACAAATGAAATCGCTTGATGATCTGATCAAGAGCTTTGCAGATATCGATATTAAGTAAACGCCAGATGACTGGTGGTAACAAATACTATAGCCAACCGAGTGTTGGCTATTTTTTTATCTGAAAAACTGTAAATTCTCAAACTTGTTACTGATGAATTTGTTATTGCTAAACAATGCATCATAATTATTAAATCAATGTGTTAGGGTGCACGTGGTTTTCAAATAGATCGAATGCTTAAAATGTGCTTCAGTAATCCCAATAAGAAAAAGGTAAATAAATGAATCAGCGTCTGATGATCAAAACTGTTTTGAGTGCCGCTATCTTGGCCTCGTTAGCTGGGTGTGCTACGCAACCTGCACCAGAATGGAATGCCGATACAACCTATAAATTGACCGTATTGCACACTAACGATCATCATGGTCGCTTTTGGCAAAATCGATACGGTGAATATGGCATGGCGGCGCGTAAAACGTTAATCGATGATTTGCGCGAAGAAATACAGGCTGAGGGGGGCAGCGTGTTACTGCTTTCTGGTGGTGACATCAACACAGGAGTACCTGAGTCTGATTTACAAGATGCCGAGCCGGATTTTAAAGGCATGAGCAAAATTGGTTACGATGCGATGGCTCTAGGTAATCATGAGTTTGATAATCCATTGGACGTGCTATTCAAGCAGCAAGAGTGGGCAAACTTTCCGATGTTGTCTGCCAATATTTACGATAAAAATACTGGCAAGCGTTTATTCCAACCATATGCGATGTTTAAAAAGCAGGGCATTAAAATTGCGGTCATTGGCCTTACAACCGAAGACACAGCGAAACTTGGCAACCCTGAATTCATTGAACAAATTGACTTCCGTGACCCAAAAGAAGAAGCCAAGAAGCTGATTGCAGAACTGAAAGAAACAGAGTATCCAGATCTGATTTTTGCTGTCACGCATATGGGACACTATGAAAATGGTAATAGAGGCATCAATGCTCCTGGCGATGTGGCGTTAGCTCGTTATTTGAATGACGGCGATCTCGACATGATCGTTGGAGGACACTCACAAGAACCTGTGTGCATGGAAGGTCCAAACGTTATCAAAAAGAACTTTAAACCAGGTGATGAATGTCAGCCCGATAAACAAAATGGTACCTTTATTGTTCAGGCACATGAGTGGGGGAAATATGTGGGACGCGCCGATTACGAGTTTCGTAATGGCGAACTCTCGATGGTGAGCTACGATCTAATCCCTGTAAACTTGAAAAAGAAAGTTAAAGTTGATGGTCAGTCGCAACGAGTCTTGATCCAAGATGAGATTAAACAAGACGAAATGATGCTTGAGTTTCTTCGTCCTTATCAAGAAAAAGGTCAGGGCAAACTAAACGTGAAGATTGCAGAATCTAACGGTAAGCTTGAGGGTGACCGCAATGTGGTTCGTTACCAGCAAACAAACTTAGGTCGATTAATTGCAACGGCTCACATGGAACGTGCGAAAGCAGATTTCGCCGTAATGAATTCTGGCGGCGTTCGCGATTCGATTGCAGCAGGTGAGATTACCTACAAAGATGTGCTGACTGTTCAGCCATTTGGCAATATGGTCTCTTACGTTGATATGACGGGCAAAGAAGTATTGGATTACCTAAATGTCGTTGCAACTAAACCTGTCGACTCTGGAGCTTACGCGCAGTTTGCCGGCATTGCGATGAGTATCAATAATGGTGAGGTAACCAATGTGTTCATTGGTAATAAGCAACTTCGCTTAGATGGTAATTACCGCTTTACCGTACCAAGCTATAATGCTGCTGGTGGAGATGGTTACCCTAAAATCGACGATCATCCAGGGTATGTAAATACAGGTTTTACCGATGCTGAGGTTTTGAAGGATTATTTAGAAACACATAGCCCTATTGATGTTAATGAGTATGCCCCTTCAGGTGAAATCACGTATTTAGTTGATACGGCGATTGATCAGTAACCCAACAGATAAAAAGCGATTGACTCAAACTCGCTGATATCATTAACTAAAAGCGCAGATCCAATTCAATCTGCGCTTTTTGTTTTTATGAGGAGAATCTTGATGACTCCGGCCATTAATCTTGCGAAAAAGAAAAAAATTCCACACACGATTCATCAGTATGAGCATGACCCTAGAGCCGATAGTTATGGCTTGGAGGCTGCTGAAGTACTGGGGCAGGATCCGAAAACAGTATTTAAAACCTTGCTGTTCTGCTTGAACGGGGAGCCAAAGAACCTTGCGGTTGCGATTATCCCTGTTGATCAAAAGCTGAACCTAAAACTGGCGGCGAAAGCAGCGAAGGGCAAAAAGGCCGATATGGCTGATCCGGAAATCGCCCAAAAGACCACAGGTTATGTCGTTGGTGGAATTAGCCCACTAGGGCAGAAGAAAGCCTTACCTACTTTTTTGCACGAAAGCGCAGCAGAGCAAGACACAATCTGTGTGAGTGCTGGTAAACGTGGTTTAGAAATTGAGTTAGCCCCGAGAGATTTGCTGAGCTTAACTCGCGGTCAGTTTGCACCTCTTTGTTTGTAAACTCATGACAAATAAAAAGGACGCTCATGAGCGTCCTTTTTTGATCTTGCCTGTCAGTGAAGCGTTACTTCTTCAGACTCAATGTACCACCAGTGCGTTTAGCTGGTTTACTTGGTTTCGCGGCATTTGGGTTCATGTAATGCTGCTTGGGCTTACTCGGTGATTGAGGCTTGTTTACTGAATGCGTATTGCTTGATGCATCTGGTTTACGGTGTGATTTACCATGCTCGCCTTGCGGTCTGCTGCGTTCACCTTGTGGTTTCGCTTTGTAATGTTCTTTAGCTGGACGTCCGCCTTCATCATCACACTGACGACGCTTTTGTTGACCTTTTTTCGAGTTTGGTGCATGACGGAATTCATCAGCATTGTTACCACGGAAAGTTCGTGTCTTCTGGTTACGACGAGCAGTAGAATCTTGGTTTTCTTCACGGCTATCAAACAGCTTCGCGTCGGTCGCTTTACGAATGTTGCGACCTCTAGAGTCTGTTTTTGATGCTTCTTCTGTACCTACCGAGCCTTCACACATTGCTAGGATCTCTGCCACTTCTTCGTCACTTAGATAACGCCATTTCCCATTGGGAATACCATCAAGAGAGATATTCATGATGCGTACGCGACGCAGCTTGAATACTTCATAGCCCAGCGCTTCACACATGCGACGGATCTGACGGTTAAGTCCTTGAGTGAGCACAATACGGAAAGAGAATTTAGTTTCTTTCGTTACCTTACAAGGTAGGGTGACTGTGTCGAGAATCTTAACGCCACTCGACATCTGTTTGAGAAACTCGCCTGTAATTGGCTTGTCCACGCGTACGACGTACTCTTTTTCGTGGCTGTTGCCTGCGCGAAGGATTTTGTTCACGATGTCGCCATCGTTGGTCAAAAAGATCAGACCATCAGAGGGTTTGTCTAAGCGGCCGATCGGAAAGATACGTTTTTGGTGGCCGATGAAATCAACGATGTTTCCAGGGACGTCTCTCTCAGTTGTACAGGTGATGCCTGTTGGTTTATTGAGAGCGATATAAATCGGCTTCTCTTTTGCTGCCACTGGCTTACCATCCACACAAACATCATCACCAGGTAGCACTTTTGTCCCCATTTCAGGTTTGTTGCCATTAATGGTGACACGGCCTTGCTCAATCAGTCTGTCTGCTTCACGGCGTGAGCAAAACCCCGTTTCACTGATGAATTTATTTAATCGTTTAGCGTTGTCTTGTGACATTTTTGTCTCCTAACGTTTCACAACGGCGAAT
This sequence comes from Vibrio sp. 1727, assembly GCF_033344415.1. Classification (NCBI taxonomy): domain Bacteria; kingdom Pseudomonadati; phylum Pseudomonadota; class Gammaproteobacteria; order Vibrionales; family Vibrionaceae; genus Vibrio; species Vibrio sp. 1727. Next base: position 37,216 of record NZ_JAWPOT010000027.1, on the reverse strand, counting down.
GAAGCTCCCTTCCTCTAAGGGGAAGGAAGAATAAGGGCGGGCATTCTAGCATTAGGGTGGAATTTAGCCTAACCGTTTTTGGTGACGTTCGCGGGTTTCTAATTTCTTTTCCGCACTTTTTCTAAGTAGGACGTAAACGGCTCCAGTTCCACCGTGAAAGCGTTGCGCACTATGGACGCATTGGACTTCCTTTATTTGTCGTAGCCAACTGCTAACAAAGCTTTTCATCATTGCAGGTGGATTTGAGCGTTCTCCTCGACCATGGACGATAACGACGGTTCTAATGTCCATTGATAGGCATTGCTTTAAAAACGTCACGACTTCATCACGTGCTTCTTTCAATGTTTTACGGTGCAAATCCAAGCGAGCTTGGATTGGATACTTACCAAGGCGAAGTTTGCGGTAAACCCCGTCCTGTACACCATCACGTTTGAACTCAACAAAGTCCTCTGGCTTGAGCATTTCAGCGTGATCAAGTGATAGGTATTCTGGGTCATCTTCCGTTAACCAGATTGCTGCTTCGCGTTTTGCGAGCTGTGCTTCTGTTACTTGGTGTACTTTTTTGTGTTCGGTGGTGTCTTGAGTGATTGGCTTTACATCGCCCATCATCTGTTGAAATAGATCAAAATCGTCGTCGTGAGACATAGCAGTAATCTCATTAAGAACAGGGAAGAATAATAGGATTATATCAATGAGTGGTGCATTGAGATCAAATAAAAAACCGGAGTAGGCAAGTAACCGACTCCGGTGCAAAGCGTTTCTAGAGCTAAGCGAGATCTAGTGAGGAGATTTGTCGTTCATGATCTTGTATATGAAGAAACCGCCGTAAAATAACATCAGACCAATTGCCCCAAAAATTACTATCATTGACGATAGACCCACTGCATTACCAAATAGGAGATCAAGCCAAAAGTCCATACGTTTCCTCCAAGATGTTCCCGACAGGAATAAACTAAATGGCGGTGTCTTGTTGCACACTGATCTGGATCAATTATGTTGCTAAGGTTAATAAACTGTATTTTGTTGTGAGTTATCAGTCACATTTTACGTGCTAGTGTTCAGTTATTCATCAAACGAATTAAGACCTAAGGTTTTTTTGTAAAAAGCACTTGCGCCACAGTTCAGAATCCGTAATATACGCATTCGTTGACGGGGACAATTCCTCAGTTAAACATCTCGGTGAATAGCGCAGCTTGGTAGCGCATCTGGTTTGGGACCAGAGGGTCGGGGGTTCGAATCCCTCTTCACCGACCACTTTCAGAAATCCTGCTCAATGAGCAGGCTTTCGTCGTTTTAGCGGCAGCAAATTTGACTTTGATAGTAGCGAACCAAATGGGGTTCGCCTGAAGTTAGAATATGGCTCTTCATCGACACATATTGAGAAAAAGGCTCTACAGAAATGTAGAGCCTTTTTCGTATTTGGTGATATTTATTTGGAACCAGAGGATCGGGGTCAGGAATGCCAGTCCTCTGGAAGCCCAGTCGCGTCGAATCCCTACTTCACCGACCACTTTTAGAAATCCTGCTCAATGAGCAGGCTTTCGTCGTTTTTAGTGCTAGTAATTTTAGACTTCAATAGTATCGAACCAAATGGGGTTCGCTTGAAGTTAGAACATGGCTCTTCACCGATACGTATTGAGAGGAAGGCTCTACAGAAATGTAGGGCCTTTTCATTTTTTAGAGCGAGTAAATTTATTACTTGATGTCACACGAGATAGTATTGATAGGAGTTTCAGAAGTAGTGAAACAGACATAAGCGGTCTTTGGGTGATTTGGCCCAATCTTGACGTAACCCGCTTTTAAATCGTCTTCATCAAACGTTACTGAGTGAGATTTGCTTGTATTTCCATCATAGTAAACCGCTTCAAAGCCTTGGTTCATCATATGTGCAACGCGATTTCGAGTGTGGGCTGTTGAAAACGTGATGTTCGCGCAACGCATCATTGGTTTTTCGGTAATAAGAAATTGACCACTCTCTTTATCTAAAACACCGCCTTTTACTTCCGGAGTTATATCAATAGCTTGAAAAGATTCTACGTTGCATGGCGGTTTAGCATAAGACAACGAAGAAGTGAGCATAATTCCAATCGTGTATAGGAATAAATATTTAAATTTCATATGAGTTGTTTTGTATCCACTTAGCTTAACGGCGTTTTATAAGAAAGTTTGAATGAATTTTAAATGGTTGTATTTAAATAATTATATTTAAATGGCATTTTTCAAACAATCACTAGATATCACAATTTGCTTGGCGCGTCTTACCCAGTGGTTTGATGTTAAATCCCCGATTTTTAAGTAGTTCAATCAGGTTATCTTTACCTACTAAATGCAAGCCACCAACAACAACGGTGTAGCGACCCGATTGTTGAGGTAAAACACTGCCAGTGTCGAGTTTTTTAGCCCAATCTCGATTACGCTCGTATAAAAAGGCTTGGTTAAACTCTTCTGTTGTATGATCGGTCAAAGAGGCTTCGACCAACATGCTACCATCACCACTCTTCCAACTCTCTATCAAGCATTGAACTAACTCTTCTCCGCCATCATATTCTTCAATTGATGAGAGAAGTATCTCTTTACCGCCTTCTGATTGACCTGCGATTAAATCGATTTGGAATTGCACGGACTCCAGTGGAATGACCGGGATTTGCTTTTTATCAGCGAGTCCTATTAAGTGCATGTCGACCCCTTTATCAGAGACATACCCCAGTTTGTTGACTAAAGCGAGTTGGATGGTGAATGCGGCCATCCAAGGTGGGGAATTTAGGAGTTGAGTTTCTGGCAAACCTAAATCTTGGGCAATTTCAATTAAGTGGCGACGTTGAGCTCTGTCTAAAACATCTTTAGAAAGAATGGTTGTTTGTGGGTAAACCAAGCCTTCAGAATTCCTGACGTCTGCTTCAATAATCAACCCTGCGCTTTGGCTTAAATGCTGGATGACCGTTCTAGGGAGTGGGTACATCGTTTTATCCCCCACATGTACCGAGCCAATAATCATAAGTTCGGTTTCCCCTTTTTTTGCTAACCAATGCTGTGGCTCTGCATAAGATGAAAAAGGAGTCAAAGTAACAAGTAGAGATGATATGAGCGTCAAGAGACGAAACATAGAATGGTCCTCAGATAAGATACCTTTAAACTTTATACGCAAAATAGCGTGAGGTTAAGTGCAATTTCTCCAGTGGGGTATTCGACAAAATCGTCATTTCTAAAAATATTGACGAGTTTTGACGACGAATAAATGAGAGTCACTTCACGAAAGGTAAATAGGTAATTCGCTTACTAATGGCTCACAAAATAATTAGGCGTGATCCAAATCTTACAAAATCAGTCGTAACTCATGAATATAAGTGACCTAGATCGCAGCAAACTCGTCAAAACAAGTTGTTCGATTTTGACGTGTATTGTAACTCCATGAAAATTAGGTTTTTATTATTTTTTCTGAGTGTCATTTTTTGAACTGGATCACTTCCTATTTCTATTTATTTTACGCTTAGAAATAACAGGTTGTATGTTGAATGTAACGGTTAGGCACCTCGCATTTGAGGGGCCGAGATTTTTATCATTGTCGTTTTGAACCACTGACTTTTTTGGGGAAGTAAGATGTTTAAACCTAGTCTGATTGCTGTTTCTGTTATCACTACATTAGCAGGTTGCTCTGCGCTGCAAAGCTCTGAACAACAAGTTGTAAATTCGTTGGCTAATAATCTTGATATTCAATACCAAGTGTTGACTAACCACGGTGCAAACGAAGGTCTTGCTTGTCAGGACTTAGGGGCTGAGTGGGCGTCTTGTAACAAGGTAAACATGACGCTGGTTAACCAAGGTGAAGCGGTTGACTCAAAAGATTGGGCTATTTACTTCCATAGCATTCGTTTGATTCTGGATGTTGAAAACGAACAGTTTAAAATCTCTCGCGTAACGGGTGATCTACACAAACTAGAACCAACAGATAAGTTTGATGGTTTTGCTGCGGGTGAAGAGGTTGTGCTTCCTCTTGTTGCTGAATATTGGCAGCTATTTGAAACTGACTTCATGCCAGGCGCTTTCGTTGCTGCACCAAATGCAGAGCCTAAGATGATCGCTTCTCTTAACACAGAAGACGTTGCATCTTTCGTGACTGGCCTTGAGGGTAACAACCTAAAACGTACGCCAGATGACAACAACGTATTTGCAAACGCTGTGTCTCGTTTCGAGAAGAACGAAGATCTAGCAAAACAAGACGTATCAACCACGTTACTACCAACGCCACTGTCTGTTGAAGCAGGTAACGGTACGGTAGATATCGCGGCGGGTATTGCGCTGCCTAAAGACGCATTCGATGCGACTCAATACGCAGCAATTCAAGGTCGTGCAGAAGTGGTAGGTGTGGATGTTCGTGGTGATCTTCCTGTAAGCATCACTGTTGTTCCTGCTGACTTCACCGGTGAATTGGCAAAATCTGGTGCTTACGAAATGAGCATCAAAGGCGACGGTATTGCGATTAAAGCGTTTGACCAAGCAGGTGCTTTCTACGCAGTACAATCTATCTTTGGCCTGGTAGATAGCAAAAATGCTGATTCTCTACCACAACTGTCTATTAAAGATGCGCCGCGTTTTGATTACCGTGGTGTGATGGTGGACGTGGCTCGTAACTTCCACTCTAAAGACGCAATCCTTGCAACGCTTGACCAAATGGCCGCGTACAAGATGAACAAACTACACCTTCATCTAACGGATGATGAAGGCTGGCGTTTAGAAATCCCGGGTTTGCCTGAGCTGACTGAAGTGGGTGCTAACCGTTGTTTCGATTTGGAAGAGAAAAGCTGTTTACTGCCTCAGCTTGGCTCAGGTGCAACGACAGACAACTTTGGTTCTGGCTTCTTCAGCAAAGCAGACTACGTGGACATCTTGAAGTACGCGAAAGCGCGTAACATCGAAGTGATTCCTGAAATCGATATGCCAGCACACGCTCGTGCAGCAGTGGTATCAATGGAAGCACGTTACGACCGTCTAATGGAAGAAGGTAAAGAAGCAGAAGCGAACGAGTACCGCCTGATGGACCCTCAAGATACATCGAACGTAACGACGGTTCAGTTCTACAACAAGCAAAGCTTCATCAACCCATGTATGGAATCTTCAACTCGCTTTGTTGATAAAGTGATTTCAGAAGTAGCAGCAATGCACCAAGAAGCGGGCACGCCGCTAACAACATGGCACTTTGGTGGTGACGAAGCGAAGAACATCAAGCTAGGCGCTGGTCTGCAAGACATCAACGCAGAAGACAAAGTAAGCTGGAAGGGGAACATTGATTTGTCTAAGCAAGACAAGCCATTCGCACAGTCACCACAATGTCAGACGCTAATTGCAGACGGTACGGTAAGCGATTTTGCTCATCTACCAAGCCACTTTGCAGAAGAAGTGTCGAAGATGGTGGCAGAGAAAGGCATTCCAAACTTCCAAGCTTGGCAAGATGGCCTTAAGCACAGTGAAGGTGAGAAAGCGTTCGCAACAGAAAACACACGTGTTAACTTCTGGGACGTTCTTTACTGGGGTGGCACATCATCAGTGTACGAATGGTCTAAGAAAGGTTACGACGTTATCGTTTCTAACCCAGACTACGTATACATGGACATGCCGTACGAAGTTGACCCGAAAGAGCGTGGTTACTACTGGGCGACGCGTGCAACAGATACTCGTAAGATGTTTGGTTTTGCACCAGAGAACATGCCTCAGAACGCAGAAACCTCTGTAGACCGCGATGGTAACGGCTTCACTGGTAAAGGTGAAATCGAAGCGAAACCTTTCTATGGTCTATCAGCACAGCTGTGGTCTGAGACAGTACGTAACGACGAGCAATACGAGTACATGGTATTCCCTCGCGTACTAGCAGCCGCTGAGCGTGCATGGCACCGTGCTGATTGGGAAAACGACTACAAAGTGGGTGTTGAATACTCGCAAAACTCTAACCTAGTAGACAAAGCTGCGCTAAACCAAGACTACAACCGCTTTGCGAACGTACTTGGCCAACGTGAACTGGCTAAGCTAGAAAAATCAGGTATCGACTACCGCCTGCCTGTACCAGGTGCGAAAGTAGAAGATGGCAAGCTAGCAATGAACGTTCAGTTCCCAGGGGTGAAGCTTCAATACTCTCTAGACGGCAAGAACTGGCTAACTTACGCAGATAATGCTCGTCCAAATGTGAAAGGTGAAGTGTTTATCCGTTCTGTGTCAGCAACCGGTGAGAAAGCAAGTCGAGTGACCAGCGTGAAATAACTCAATTCTTGTAAGTTAATTTTTTGGCAAAGCCTCAACCTCATGTTGGGGCTTTCTTTATTTTTTGAGGAAATTAAGCGTGATCGATGTCTAATTATTTTTCATTGATAAATAAGTTTTTGGTTGTAATGGTCAAGGTTATTGTGAACTGGATCGACTTAATCTGCTAAATATCAATAAATTATCTGTTTACGATCACACTTCTATTTTTTGAATAATTTTATAAAAATACGATAAGTGCCTGTATTTCCCATGTTTTTATCAGGGTTGTTGAGCTTCGGTTTGAACAAGATCACTTTTTAAAATGTTTTATTTTTCATCGCGAATTAATTGAAACAATATTGCGAACGCCAAGGAGGCACATTCCAAAGTTTGCGATAAAAGGGAAGAGATGCCCTCTAAAACTATCGCATAACGTGAATAAATAAAGGCAGTAATTATGAAAAACATTTTTGCACTGAGTGCTCTTTCTCTCGCTTTCGCTTCTAGCGCTTTTGCTGGTTCTTCTTACGTAACAGGTAATGTTCAATTCCACGATGATGGTCGAATTCATGGTTCGGACGTTACGTCTACACTGGAAGCTGGTCATACTTTTGATAACCAATTCGGCGGCTTTACGGTTTACACCGAATTTGATGGTATTCAGTTGGGTAAACTGGAAACAGAAAACGGTGGCGCAGGTAACACAACACCAGCAATCACTGTGGGTGGTGAGCAGTCATTTAATATTACCGATCATTTATGGGTTGCCGCGGGTTACCAACACCTGTTCTCTGCTGGCGAGAATGTACAGTACCGTCCATTGGTTAAGATCGGTTACAACTTCGATAACGGCATCTCCTTAAGTAACCGTACTCGTGCGCACATTGATGCGACAGACGCAGATGCGGATACAGATTACCGCATGGACAACCGCATCGGTTACGTGATGAATGAGGATGTGACGCTAAGCTACAACAACGTCTACATGATTGAAGCGGAAACCATGGACCACGAGCTTCGTGCAACGTGGACTCGTAAAGGTGTTCAACCTTACTTTGAGTTCCGTAGTCAAGCACACGGTGCAGAAAACGCGAGTGGTGACAGCCTAGTGAATAACGCTTTTGTATTTGGTGCCTCTTACGGCTTCTAATTTTATATTTGTCTTAACTGTCCATTAAGAAAAAGCCCAGCGGTTTATCTCGCTGGGCTTTGTTTTTATTGGTCGTTGCCTTCGTGGTGGCTATATTCGAACACTTGGCCTTTTTCGTTAAAGGCGTAAACGGTGTAGCTGTCTTTTTTGTCGCCATATTCCATACCAGGGGAGCCCATTGGCATGCCCGGTACTGATAAGCCTTTTGCGTTACGTGGTGGATTTTTCAAAAACGCTTTAATGTCTTCGGCTGGAATGTGACCTTCAAACAGATAGCCGTTGATCTCTGCCGTGTGGCAAGAGTAAAGCTGTTCATTCTTGATGCCTAGATCGCGTTTGATGGCGTTCATGTCATCGTGCAATTTTTCTTCGACCGTAAAGCCGTTCTCTTCCATGTGTTTTGTCCATTCTCCACAACAGCCACAGTATGGCGATTTATGGTTAATGACATCGGCTGCCAATACGTTGGCGGACACGGTCGCAAGCATTGCAAAGGTCAATAGTTTCAACTTCATAATACCCTCAAAAAGAAGTGGTTATTTTACTGAAAACAGTCGTAGTCGATTTGCATTACTAACGACAGTAATTGAAGACAGTGCCATTGCCGCTCCTGCGACAACAGGACTGAGCAAAAATCCAAACGCTGGGTAAAGCACGCCAGCGGCAACTGGAATACCCAACGAGTTGTAAACAAAGGCACCAAATAGGTTTTGCTTCATGTTTTTAAGTGTAGCGCGAGAGAGTTCAATCGCATGTACTACCGCCATTGGTGACGTGTTCAGGATGGTCATTTGCGAACTTTCAATGGCGACATCACTGCCGCTACCCATGGCAATACCTAGGTTGGATAACGCGAGAGCAGGGGCGTCGTTAATGCCATCCCCCACCATTGCCACGACATGTCCTTGAGATTGAAGTTGCTCAATGTGCTGAGCTTTCTCATCTGGCATTACTTGGGCAATCACTTCATCAATACCAAGTTCTTGGCCGATAGCATTGGCAACGTGTTGGTTATCGCCCGTCAGCATTACCGTTTTGATGCCTTGCGATTTTAATGCAGAGAGCGCTTGCTTCGCATCTGATTTGATCGGGTCGGCAATGGCGATCAGACCGATCAGTTCGCCGTTCAATGCCACAGCTACCGGAGTCCACGCATTTTTTGCGCATTCATCGATGGCAGGTTTTAGTGCGCTGGTCTCGACGTTCTCTGCTTGCATAAATTGAAGCGAACCAATGAGCAGCGGTTTATCTTGATACGTCGCCAAAATGCCGCGTCCGCGAACGTTCTCAAACTTGTCTAATGAGACGTCTTTTGCGTCGTGTCGTTTGGCGTAATCACATACCGCTTTTGCCAGTGGGTGCTCAGACTGACGCTCTGCCGCATACGCTAAAGCCAATAGATCTTCTTGGCTGGTGGCGTGAGTAAACACTTGCTGAACGCTAGGTTTACCTTGGGTAAGTGTGCCAGTTTTGTCGAACACAACCGTGTCGACTTTGCTTGCCAATTGCAGGGCGTCGGCGTCTTTGATCAGAATGCCGAGCTCTGCGGCTTTACCCACTCCCACCGTGACAGAAAGTGGGGTTGCTAAGCCTAGGGCGCAAGGGCAGGCGATGATCAGGACGGTTGTGGTGACCACCAGCATATAACTCGCTTTTGGCTCTGGGCCAACGGCAAACCAAACGAGCGCGGCCAGTATTGCTATACCAACAACGACAGGGACAAACACCGATGAAATCTGGTCTGCCAGTTTCGCGATGGCTGGCTTACTGCTTTGCGCTGTGCGCACCATGCGGATGATACGAGCCAGCATGGTATTTGCGCCAATGCCCGTTGCCTCAATGACTAATCCACCATCGGTGTTTAATGTCCCGGCAGACACTTGAGCCTCTTGCGCTTTTAATACTGGTACTGGTTCACCAGTGAGCATCGACTCATCAATGTATGATTCACCTTGAATCACAACACCATCAACAGGCACTTTCTCGCCTGGTTTGATACGCAGTTTCATGCCTAACGTGATTTGCTCAACCGCGATTTGTTGGTCGCCTTGTTCCGTAATTACCGTAGCTTGCTGAGGTTGCAGGTTAATCAACGCTTGTAAGGAACGTGTTGTGTTTGCTTTGGCTTTTGCTTCTATATAGTGCCCAAGAGAAATTAAGCCGATGATCATTGCACTCGCTTCAAAGTACACGTGGCGTGAAGCAAGAGGGAACCAGTCTGGGAAAATCACCACAAGCATCGAATAGAACCACGCTGCGCCAGTACCGAGCGCGACTAACGTGTCCATGGTGGCGCGCTTGTGAGTAGCTGCTAACCAAGCGTTACTGAAGAAGTGTTTCCCTGCTGTGGCAAGAAGGAGTAAACATACGATACCGATCGCGCCCCAAGCTAATTGGTCGTTGGTGTTGCGAATCATCATATTGCCGCCAGCTACGCCCCAAATCATTAAAGGGGCACCGACGACAAGGCCAGCAATAGCATCCAGTTTAAAGCGTTTTTGTTGCTGACGTTGTTGCTGTGCTTGCTTTTCTTGCTGGGTTGCGGCGTCTTGTAGGATCTCTGCTTGGTAACCGGCTTGTTTTACCGATTCAACAATTGCGTTAAGGAGGTCATCAGAGTCTTGGCTTGCGAATACTAGTGCGCTTTGTTCTGCAAGGTTGACCTGTGCTTTCTCAACGCCTTCTACGTTAGTAAGTGCTTTCTCTACTGAAGATACGCAACTCGCACACGTCATGCCTTGAATCAGCATTTGCAATTGAATACTCGCTGGTGGCACCTGCGTATCTTTAATATTGCTTTGCTTTTCTACCGGCTCGGTCTCTGGTGAGCTTTCGTTCTCTACTTCAACAGAATCAAGGTTGGCGGTATAGCCGAGTGTTGCTATTAAGTCGATCACTTGTTGCTCGGAGAGGAGGGTACGAATCTCTAAGTGCGTTGTTGAAGCCTCAAAAGAAATAACGTCTTGATTAGATTCTAATAAAGATGAAAGTTTTTTGACGCAACCGCCACAGCTTAAGCCTGAAAGGTTTAGTTCGTAGTGATTTCCTGCTTGGTAACCAAGAGATTCAATCGACGAGACGAGCTCTTTAAGAGAAGACTCGGTTTTGACCTCTACTTGCGTCGGGGACAAATTGAGGATCTCCACATCGTGATTCGCATGTAAAGCATTCTCAACTTTTCTCGCACAGCCCATGCAGTTGAGCCCTGATAAAGGTATAACTAACTGATACATAATCTGCACCTCAATAGTAGTGATGCTATGAGCTTAAACCTTCCTGCAAGGGTAAGGTCAATACCCATTTGCTACTCACAACAATTTCGTCAAAATCTCTCGAATCCCACAAGTGCACGGTCATTTTACTTGCGAGTGATCTCAAGGTTTTTTCTCTTTGAATATAAAGTTCCGTTAAAACACCTAAAAGATGAATGAAGTCGCTCACGTTTTTTAGATGCTCTCAATGTCAGTTCAGTGTCAAAACGTACTTTTAACGTTTTTTATTTTTTATATTTGATGTTAACTAATTGTTTTTTATTGATTTATTTTATTTTTGACCTTCTCATTTTGAAGTCGCTCAGATTGCTGTAGGGAAAGTTTTTTAGTGCGAAAAAAGTTTGTCATATTTGCCCCGTCCAAACACTGTTTCAAGTTCCTGCCATGTCCTAGTTAGTGAATTTGAAAATGGAAAAAACTAAAAAATATAGGGGTTTATAATGTCTTACCTAAAGAAAAGCCTACTTGCCACGGCAATTACCGGCATGATGTTCAGTGGTGTTGCATTTGCTGATGGTGCAAACAGTGACGCAGCAAAAGAGTTTCTAACCAAAGATTCATTTTCTTATGAAGTTTACGGGATCATCGCGATGCAGGCCGCGTACCGCGATTACGATTCTGGCAGCAAAGCAACGGACGATGACTTGGGTGGCATGCAGCTAAACAACGAATCTCGTATCGGTTTCCGTGGTAAGAAACAATTTGCTAACTTCGACCCTACTTTTATTTGGCAAATCGAAGGCGGTTATGTAGACCCTAGCTTTGGTGGCGAGGGCGCAGGTCTTGGTGAACGTGACACATTCGTCGGTTTTGAAAGTGCATCTTGGGGGCAAATTCGCCTGGGTCGCGTTTTGACACCTATGTACGAATTGGTTGACTGGCCAGCATCTAACCCTGGCCTGGGCGATGTATACGACTGGGGTGGTGCTATTGGTGGCGCCAAGTACCAAGACCGTCAATCAAACACTATCCGCTGGGACTCTCCAATGTTTGCTGACAAATTCTCCCTAGATATCGCAGCTGGTGCAGGTGATAAAGCAGGTCTAGGTGAAGGGGATGACTACTGGGGTGGTATCGCTGCACACTACAAAATTGGTCCTATCCAGTTAGATGCGGCATATGAAGGTAACCGTAATATCAAGATGGAAAGCCAAACGTGGGAAAACAACACGTACTTGGTAGGGGCACAAGGCTGGTTTGATAACGGAATCTCTTTCTTCGCGCAATACAAATACATGGAGGCGGACGCAAGCAATGGTGTGAGTGAAAAGCAAGATGCAATGTCTGCCGCTATCATGTACACCACGGGTGATTGGCAATACAAACTGGCTTACGCCGCTAACTTTGATCTAGAGCGTGATGGTAAGAAAATTAACGATACAGCGGATGATGTGTTATCAGCACAAGTTATGTATTTCGTAGACCCATCGGCAGTGCTGTACGTACGTGCTCGTACTCTAGACTTTGGCGACGGTGCGTCTCAATTAGATAAACCAACAGAAGCACGTTGGAAGTCTGCTGACTACGACGAGTTCTCTGTAGGTGTTGAATACTACTTCTAACTAAAGAAGCAGCTAAAAGGGCGGAAACGCCCTTTTTATCTTGATACTTATTCAAATAAGCCTTTGAAATGACTGGCCTGTAAATTTTAGAGGCTTATCTAAATTGGTATAAAGTGAGAAACCATGATGAAAAAAACAACGACACTTCTCGGACTTTGCGCAATGCTTTCGGCGCCAGCTTTTGCTGCTCAACTCACTCTGCAATCTGAATTAGTTCCTCGCGTTCTCAACGGCGAGTTCGTCTACCCTGAGTGGATATCCAAGAACAACAGCATCGAGTTAAAGGATGGGGAAAACCAATTGGCGGTAACGGTTGGACAAATCGTATTTGAAGATGGAAAGCGCCGTAAATTCGATTCGCAGCCGCTGGTATTAGAGTTTGATGCAGAAAAAGACACCGAGCTTTCTCTGACTTATCAAACATTCCGTACTATTGAAGAGGCGAGAGCCTTCGAACTCGATCCTAAAGTGGTATTGAAAGACAAAAACGGAAAAGAAGTGGCATTCTCTATGGTTCAACTTCGTAAAGGTGGTTTGCAAGGTTTTCGTGATTATGAACGAGAAGTTGCCGACTATAATAACGCAATGAATAAAGAATCGACTAAGGCAAGCATTGCGTCTTCTCCAGCGGAAACCAAAACAATCAAAGCATCGTTTAATGAATTGAGCCGTGAAGAGCAGCAAGAATTTATGCAATGGGCAATGCGTAACCTGAAGTAATTTTGTCTTGTGCTTTAACAGTAAATAGTAGGGCTGTGCCTTTTTGGTTCTGCCCTGTTTTTATTTCTGTTGTCAAACCGATTGTAGAATTGACTTACGGTGGTAAAATGTCGCCACTTTTATCCTTGACATTACAACGAGAGATCTCTCGTTGCTCATTACCCCTAAGGAACTCAAATGACGGTTAAAACTCGTTTTGCTCCTAGCCCAACTGGCTATCTACACGTTGGTGGTGCGCGTACTGCACTTTACTCTTGGCTATACGCTAAAAACCAAGGTGGTGAATTCGTTCTACGTATCGAAGATACAGACCTTGAGCGTAACTCTCAGGAAGCGGTTGATGCAATTCTTGAAGGCATGGAATGGCTAGGCTTGGAGTGGGATGAAGGTCCTTACTACCAAACTCAACGTTTTGACCGTTACAACGAAATGGTTGATAAGCTTCTTGCTGAAGACAAAGCTTACAAATGTTACGCGTCTAAAGAGCTGCTAGATGAAATCCGTGCAGAGCAAGAAGCAAATAAAGAAATGCCTCGCTACGATGCTAACCATCCAAAAATCAAAGCAGCAAACGAAGCGGCAAAAGATGGCGATCCATGTGTTATCCGTTTCCGTAACCCGAAAGAAGGCAGCGTAGTATTTGATGATCAAATCCGTGGTCGCATTGAAATCCGCAACGATCAAATGGATGACCTAATCATTCGTCGTACAGACGGTTCACCTACTTACAACTTCTGTGTAGTAGTGGATGACTGGGACATGGGTATCACTCACGTTGTTCGTGGCGAAGACCACATCAACAACACGCCTCGTCAAATCAACATCTACGAAGCACTAGGTGCGCCAGTACCTACATTTGCACACTGTGCAATGATCCTGGGTGATGACGGCGCGAAACTGTCTAAACGTCACGGCGCTGTATCAGTCATGCAATACCGCGATATGGGCTACCTGCCTGCGGCACTAAACAACTACCTAGTGCGCCTTGGTTGGTCTCATGGGGACCAAGAAATCTTCTCTCAAGAAGAGATGATCAATCTATTTAGCCTAAACGCAGTATCTAAGTCAGCGTCTGCTTTTAACACTGACAAACTGCAATGGTTGAACAACCACTACATCAAGAACTCAGATCCTGCGTACGTTGCTGAGCATCTACAATGGCATCTAGATCAACAAAAACTAGACGTAACGAATGGTCCTGCTATCACTGACGTGATCAAGCTAGTGGGTGAGCGTTGCAACACACTAGTTGAGCTAGCTGAGCAAATCCGTTACTTCTATGAAGATTTCTCTGAGTTTGAAGCGGGCGCAGCGAAGAAACACCTACGTGGCGTGGCTAAAGAGCCTCTAGAACTTGCATTAGCGAAAGTGGAAGCACTAACTGAGTGGACGACAGCGAACATCAAAGATGGCGTTATCGCAGCAGTATGTGAAGAGTTGGAAATCGGCATGGGCAAAATCGGTATGCCATTACGTGTTGCTGTAACAGGAGGCGGTCAGTCTCCTTCTGTCGATGCAGTAATGGAGCTGGTTGGAAAAGAGCGTTGTATTGCTCGCATTAAGATGGCGCTTGAGTTCATTGCTGAGCGTGAAGCAAACGCATAATTGCTTTGAACTGAACGTTCTTTTGAATAAATAGTCACAAAGCCGCGGTGAGCAACCGCGGCTTTTTTGTATCTTCAATTTAGATAACGAGAAACTTTCTCTCATATTGGTGAATGAAGAGATGGTTTTACCTGTAATTTACCTCAATATGGATAAGATTTTTTAATCCAAATATCGTTGGCATGAATAAAAAACGAGCGATTATATATCAAATATCTGATTGATTTTTATCCATGTTCCTTAAAGTTCCATTTTGTTTGTCTCATTTTTAAGAAAAACCTTTGCTTTAGCTATGTTGTTTCAAAAAATAAAGCAAACGTTTGCGTCGTGATTGCGTGGGGATTTTTTTGCTTAAGATCACATGTTGTCGAGATTTTTGATGACAATAAATTGACAGAATTGGGATTTTTCTCGCGATTTCTTAGCGTTATAGTTCATCCCGTCAGCGATACCGAGATGGCGATATGTATCACTGAACAGGAAATATACGTAAGTTGCTTCCATAAAAAAAATGCATGTGCATAAAAAGAAGCTGACTAAGTATCTCACTCAAGGAATGAATAAAAAGAATTGAAATACAACGTCAGTCAGACGGCGCATTTCGGCATCTAACAAAAGAACTTCTTTAGAGGAATCAATAATGAAAAAATTAGCAGCGGTAATTTCAGCGTCTCTACTTATGGCTTCAGCAGCACAAGCAGAAGTATACGTTGGTGGTAAGATGGGTAAGTCATGGATGGAAGACGCGTGTGTAGCGGGCCAGGCTTGTGACAAAGACGATTCTACTCTTGGCGCTTTTGTTGGTTACGAAATGAATAAATACTTCGCAGTAGAAGCGGGTTTCGACAACATCGGTGATTTTAACCAAACTTCTTTCGGTGGCCACGTAGAAGCGATCACTCTTGCTCCTAAATTTAGCCTACCAATCACTGAAGACATCGCACTTTACGGTAAAGTGGGTGGCGCTTACGTAATGTTTGATGGCAAAGATGATTACTCTTACCTAGGCGCGGCTGGTCTTGAATTCAACCTAAGCCAAAACGTAACAGCTCGTGCGGAATACCAAACACTGACTGACATCAGCAACGATGTAACTCGTGCGACAGGTAACACTGCAACACTAGGTGTTTCTTTCAAATTCGGCGGCAACGATGAGCCAGTAATCGTAGAAGAGCCAGTTGTTGTAGAAGAAGTGGTTGTAGAAGAAGTGGTAGAAGAGCCAGTTGTAGTTACGAAAACATTCGAAACTCAAACAATTGGCACAGGTAGCTTCGATCTAAACAGCACAACTCTAAAACCAGAGAGCGCTGCAAAACTTGATAACCTAGTTGCTTTCCTAAACGAGCACCCACAAGCGAACGTTGAAGTTGTAGGTTACACAGATACGTCTGGTCCAGCAGCTTACAACCTAAAGGTTTCTGAAAAACGTGCTGAGTCTGTTGCTAACGCACTCGTTGAAAAAGGTATTGATTCATCACGTATCCAAGCTCGTGGCGAAGGTGAAAATAACCCAATCGCTTCAAACGACACTCGTGAAGGTCGTCAACAAAACCGTCGCGTAGAAGTCGTTGTTCCAGAATTTGAATACCAAGTTCAGCAATAAGCTCCTATTCGACCGTAGTATAGAAGACTGAAGCTGAAAGCCCCAAAGAGTTCGCTCTTTGGGGCTTTTTATTTCTCTTTAAAAACTGACTGAAATGTTCAAAGTGGCTAGGTATTACTTAAGATCAATGCTGTTTAAACGCCCCATGAATGTCAGGATCTCCAAGTTATCTTTATGTGCTTCTAACAACGCTTTTTTGGTTTGCATGTAGGCGGCAAGTTTGCCGTACTTACTAATAGAGCGAACCACCGTTTTATATTTATACTCACCGTCATCATTGAACTCTCGCCACTTGGCGATATAACACGTATCTCGGTTGTCAGGGTTTTCAAGAGTAGGGTTAGGCTTGTGAACGATTTTAGGCTCAACGCTATGTGGAAGCCTAGTCATTAGGTAAGGGTCTTTCAAAAGACGTCGCCAGAATTTGCCCCACATTTGCCGGCCTAACTCGTTTCTCAGCTTAATGGCTTTTTGTAAGCCTTTCTTTTCTCCAATACGAACAAATCCTACCGAGCGGTGTAGTACCGTATCCTCGGGGGTATGGATATGTATCTTAAAGGCTGTCTTGCCTTTAGAAATAAAGCGGTGTCCAGTGTTAGTTATTAAATTGCTCTTAGACATAGTGCTAACTAATAATTTTATTAATAGCTAAAAGGGTAAGCAAAACTCATAGATAATTAAAGTAATAAAATACAAAACTGTAAATAGGGCTTGTTGAAATGATTTCAAGGGGAAGAAGTCAGATCAGTAGAAGGCTTTATCCCGTAACCGAAACACCCGATCCGATCATATTGATTACTGGGAAGATTATCTAACACGGTGTACTAGGGGGAGCAGTGCGAGGCTTGAAATTGAAGATACAAAAAAGCCTTAGCTCAAGTGGGAGCTAAGGCTATGATATGGCGCCCCCAGTAGGATTCGAACCTACGACCTGTCCCTTAGGAGGGGACTGCGCTATCCAGCTGTGCCATGGGGGCGTAATACCAATAGTTGCAGTTCATTGCACTGTTTTACTGAGTTCAAATCTAGCAATCTACTTAGATCTGTATCAGCATCACGTTGAACGATTCGCTACGGTCATTGGTATAATCAAATAAGATGCGCTGCCTATAATATTCAAAAGTGAGCATATCTCAAGACTTAATGTTTGCTTTTATAGGATCTTGTTCATTACGTCGCCAATTTGAACGCTAGACGCTAAATTTGGCTGATCAATCGTCAGTTCCGCTTCGTGTTCGTATATGCGTGATACCGTTAATGTAATTTCGCTTTGCGAGACTTTGTTTCTTGGCAATCCATTTTGGTCGATAAACGACGCGGTGTGCCAAAGCTGCAATTTGTCTCCCTCTTTTACGCCGTGCATACGGCCGAGATCTATCGTTACGGTATTACCGAAGACTGCCACAACCTCTGGCAATGTAATTTTGCAAGACAGCTCCGACTCCAGATCCAACATAATATTGCGACTAACGCGAAGCATCATCTCGCCATAGGTCGATGCCCAAAAACGTGCACTACGAGTGTCCACTTGACTCGTCTTAGCAAATGGCCAACGCGCGACCTCACGGTAGGCTTTGTTGAAGATTTCATGGCCAGTTTTACCATCAAATACTTTCATTTCTAACGCAAACTGACGATTGATGATGTCATCTTGCAATAGTTGAGATTCGACCGTTGCAGTGAGATCGGTGATGACCCCTCCAATGATGTATTGTGCGCCATTGTCTTGCGCGATCATTTGAGTGCGAGCAGGATAGTTGCTGCTTATTGAGTAGTCCGTTGTACCAACAGACACAAAGCTGCGTGAGGTTTGATCAAGTTGACGGTTCACTACGTGGCTAAAATCGTCACCAACTTGATAAATTTGTCCCATCACTGCTTGTTGTGGTGATGCGACCTCAATATTGCCGACCAGCATTGTCTTTTTGTATTGATCGGTGTGGCAACCCGTTGCCGATGGATAAATATCAACGCGGATTTTTACCTCGACTTTACCGCGACGTTTGCGTTCAGATTCGACCAAAATGTAACGGACTTCATGATTGGTAAACTGGTATTCGTTGCGGCTTTCTTCTAATAGCGGCATCAAGTTGCTAATACTGCCAATATCTGCGCCCGAAAAATTGACGGCTTTGAACAGCGCGTCTTCCAACGCATGGAGCCTTGCCGTCTCTTCTGAAGAAACGATGGTGGCAACGCCTGTGACTTCATACCAAGATGCCATTACCTTAAAAGGCACAAGCATCACTAAAGTGATTGAAAACAGACTGTTTAATATTTTTTTCATTGGTTACAACCGTTCGGGTATAAATATTGCTTTAACAAATTCAGTGAAGTTTGGTGGGTTTTTCTTCGTTAGGCAAACAAAGAAAAGCAAAGACTGTTCCAATATTCACTTTCTTGGAAAGGAATTAATAAAGAACGGTATCACCTAAGATTATCTGGAGAATCAAACCATGAAAAAGTGGCTTGTCGCCGCATCGATGATGACGCTTCTGACATCGTGCGCGTACTCACCGATTTACAATGGTAAAGAACCGTACTCGGGAAGCCAGTTCATGCTGATGGATAGTCCGCGTCATACGATGGACTTTTTCATTGAGAGCATGACAGAAGACCTGATGGTTTCTAATGTGGCAGTATCAGCGCGGACACCGATTGCGATTACCTCGTTTGTTGATCTACAAAATATGGATGCAACAAACTGGTTAGGTAACTCGGTCTCTGAAGGTTTTATCCATCAGTTTCAGCGCCGAGGATTTAAAGTGGTTGATTTCAAAACTACGGGCTCTATTCAAGTGACGCAGCAGGGCGATTTTGCTTTAAGTCGTGATTGGCAAGATTTAGCTCAAGAGCAGCAAATTCAGTATGTACTGACCGGAACAATGCTGCGCCAAGAGGGCGGAGTGCTTGTCAATGCACGCGTGGTTGGCATGCAAAGCCGTGTAGTTGTAGCGACAGCGCAAGGTTTCCTTCCGGCTGACCGTATTGGGCGTGACTTAGATACGTTAAATAGCATCCGCACACAAGATGGTGTGTTGATTCGTTCTGACCCTACTATTCGTCAGCCGTACACTGTGATTCTCCGTCCATAGGATAGAAGCATGAAGAAGTTATTATTTATTGTTGCCACACTGATATTGGTTGGGTGTCAGCCATTACAACAGATGCGTCAAGATGAAATCTTAGTGGCGGTGGGTTATGCCAGCGTCAGTGAGCAAACAGGCCGCACAGTTGAAGAAAAGCGTGTACGAGCAATGCGCGCATCAAAAATTGATGCTTATCGTGAGCTAGCAGAGCAAGTTTATGGCATGCGTGTTAGTGGACGTGCAGAGCTGCAAGACCAGCGTTTGGGTATTGAAAGCACCACTGGTGCCGTCGATGGTGTAATTCGTGGTGCAGAAGTTGTGCGTAGTTATCTTGTTGAAGACAGTTATGTGACTGAGCTGCGCCTGGATATCCGTAAGATGGATAAGCTACGTGATTATGGAGAAGTTCAGCAGGTGCCTGAGAAGCGTCAGCAAACCTTGTTTTAAACCATTTCACTAGACAGATAATCTTTTTGAGCGGCTGATTGGTAACAATGAGTCGCTTTTTTATATCTACGTGAGCGCGGGAATTGAGGGTAAGAGTGACGTTTAAGCTTTTATATTGGTGCCAAGCGTCGAGATGGTGTGGGTTTTTCCGCCCGCATTGTAGGTCATGCCAACTTTGCCATGAGTTCGCTGAAGCATGTTGTTGAGTTTATTGAAGCTCAGCTGTGCGCGACTAAGCGATTCGCCATTTACTTGGTTAACTTGTTGACAGTCGAGGACGATCGATTGGATCTGAGCAACAACCTGACTTAGGTGCTCATCTTCAGTAAGTTGATTGACGTGCGGGTGAGAGGCGATTCGCTGATCAGTTGTTCTGAGCTGATCAATGAGCGTCATCTTCTGTTTGGCAATGTTCTCAATCTCGGTAGAGACACGCGCCGTGATTGCTTGTGTTTCTTGGCGTAAAACAGCGGAAAGTGCCTTAGCATTTTCTAGCTGGAAATTAACGAGATCGACTAATGCTGCCATAAAATACTTACCTTCGGCCTAAGTCAGTTAGCTTTTGCCTTGCAATTCGTTTTCAAACTTAATCATGTTGTCAGCCAATTTTTCAGGATCGACTTTGTATGAACCGTTTGTGATAGCTTCTTTGATTGCTGCAACTTTGGCGCTGTCATATGCCGGAGAAGCTGCCATATCCTTCTGGAGTTTACTGACGGCTTTACTTTGCTGGCTGAGTGATACTGCGTCTTGTTGCGCTGGCGCCTTTTTTGATTCTGTCGTGCTGGTAGCATTGGAATCGTTACGTGCAGGTGCGCGACTTGTTGTCGTCATCATTTGCCCTGAACGTATATTATCTATACCTGCCATGTTTAACCTTTGCCTTGTATCGTAATACTGGTATCCAGACTATCGACCAGCGCAAAAATAACTTTAGTCATTTTTTGCATTTTTATTGATCAGTTTAAACACGCTACCAGTGGGTATTAAAAATTAACAGTGATTTCCGAAATGTCTGTCACTATGCCTTCTATTATACGTTGTGACTTATCATTTTTCACTCTTACTTGATCGCCAGCTGAACCATCCTGCAATGCTGTGCCTTGCGTTGTGATCGTCATGCCAGAATTCACCGCTTTGATAATGACCTTTTCATTTCGGCATACCACACAAACATCATTTCTCTCTACGACATCGCCTAAGCGAACATTACGCTTTAGCTTTGCCCCAACCACTTGATCGTAGCTAGAAAATCCATCTTTACGAAAGCGCTGTAGCTCGATCATGGAAGTGGTAACATCCGATGCGCTGACGATTTCTCCTCTCCCTAGTGTTCGTGTCGCGACGATCATTGGTACTGATACCGAGATCCTCACAGGGACATAGACTTTCCAGTCATCCGGTTGGCATTCCACTAACACATTGATGTTACTTCTCGTGCTGCTGGTGGAAGAGGCAGATGTATCTAACGGAACAGGGCAATCCGTTGCTTTTATTCTCGAGTCGATCTCTGCCGCATTAACAGATAGCTCGCCACCATCAGGCTGATCAACCGTAGCAAGAATATGTTGTTCTGCTGCTGTTTTTATTTGCTCGATCTGATTATCTGAAGCTGAATGAACAAAAAAGCTAAACATACTGAGCAAAATGCCGATAGACTTAGCGTACTTTGTAATTAGCGCTCTACATATTGTCATAGTCAATGGTGTCGAAGTGAAAGTGAAATACGCCATACTGTCTCCCTGGTATCGTGCTTGCCAGTGGTAGAGTATCATTTAAAAACAAAAAGTTTGAGATGGAGATGAGCATATGACGGGGATTCTTGACTCGGTGAATCAGCGTACGCAACTCGTCGGTCAGAACCGATTGGAATTATTGACCTTTCGACTGATGGGCCGACAGCGCTACGGCATTAACGTATTCAAAGTGAAAGAAGTACTACAGTGCCCTAAGCTGACTTCAATGCCAAATCTACACCCTCTGGTTAAAGGTATCGCTCATATCCGCGGCCATACCGTGTCCGTTATTGATTTGAGCCTGGCAATTGGTGGCCGCCCAACCACTGATTTAGATAAATGTTTTGTTGTTATTGCAGAATTTAACCGTACGATCCAAGCATTTTTGGTATCATCGGTTGAGCGTATTATCAATATGCATTGGGAAGCGATTTTGCCACCGCCAGACGGTGCAGGTAAAGCGCACTACTTGACTGCCGTGACAAACATTGACAATGAGCTGGTTGAAATCCTTGACGTTGAAAAAATCCTGGCAGAAATTGCGCCAGTTGATGAAACGATGGATTCCGCTATTGGCGAAGAAATCGCACAAGCAGAACAAGAAAAGCCTATTGTACGCCGCATACTGATTGCTGATGACTCGACGGTCGCGCGTAAACAGGTAGAGCGTGCGATTACATCCATCGGTTTTGAGGTCGTATCTGTCAAAGACGGCAAAGAAGCGTACAATAAGTTGATTGAAATGGCTCAAGAAGGCAATATCTACGATCAAATTTCGTTGGTTATTTCCGATATTGAAATGCCAGAAATGGACGGCTATACCTTAACGGCTGAAATTCGCAGACATGCCGATTTGAAAGACCTTTATGTTATCCTCCATTCTTCATTAAGTGGTGTATTCAACCAAGCTATGGTTGAGCGTGTAGGTGCCAACACCTTCATTGCGAAATTTAACCCAGATGAGTTGGGTAACGCGGTTAAATCTGCATTAACACAATAAAAGAGACATTAATGACTGCTATTACAATCAGTGATCAAGAGTATCGTGACTTTAGCCGTTTTCTAGAATCGCAATGTGGCATCGTGTTAGGTGATAGCAAGCAATACCTCGTGCGTAGCCGACTGAGTCCTTTAGTGACGAAGTTTAAGCTCGCATCGTTATCAGATTTGCTACGTGATGTTGTTACAGGGCGTAATCGAGAATTACGAGTCGCCGCTGTGGATGCGATGACGACTAACGAAACCTTGTGGTTTCGAGATACTTATCCGTTCACGGTTTTAGCTGACAAATTATTGCCAGAAGTAGCGGCAAGCAAGCGCCCAATTAAGATCTGGTCTGCTGCCAGTTCATCGGGCCAAGAACCGTATTCTATTGCAATGACGATCCTGGAAACGCAACAGCGCAAGCCGGGCTTGTTACCAAACGTGTCCATTACAGCCACAGATATTTCGGCAAGTATGCTCGAGATGTGTCGTGCAGGGGTGTACGACAACTTGGCTTTGGGTCGCGGGCTTTCACCAGAACGTCGTCGCACCTTCTTTGAAAATGCGGACGGTGGTCGCATGAAAGTCAAAGATAACGTCAAGCGTTTGGTGAACTTTCGTCCACAAAACTTGATGGACAGTTACGCACTGATGGGTAAGTTCGACATCATTTTCTGTCGTAACGTATTGATTTACTTTTCTCCAGAAATGAAATCTAAAGTGCTTAACCAAATGGCGAGCAGTTTAAACCCTGGTGGCTACTTGCTGTTAGGGGCATCAGAGTCGCTAACTGGTCTGACTGATAAATTTGAAATGGTGCGCTGTAATCCGGGCATCATTTACAAGCTTAAATAGCGGTATCTCTTCATTGATAGAAAAGCCTGACTTTGTGTCAGGCTTTTTTGTTTTCAGCCCTAAACCACCTACTTCAGTAGGTGGTTATCATCCGTTTCGGCTTTGCCTGTAAAACTACTCATGCTAAATGCGTCTTTGATTTTTCCAGAAGTCAAAGAGGACAAATAACATGAGTAGATACAATCAAGCTTCCCACGTATTTTGGCGTTGTCAATACGCCAAAGTATCGATTTAGGATCTTGAAGAACAATATAGGTAAAGAAGTTTATCGATGTATTTATGTTTACTGTAATCAACTTGGATGTGAAGTCGTAGAGCTAAACGTACAAGTTGACCACGTCCATTTAGTTGTAAAGGTCCCACCAAAGCTTTCGATATCCAAGTTGATGGGGGTATTGAAAGGCAAAATAGCCTTAAAGCTATTTAGCAAGTTTCCTCACCTTAGGAAGAACAGGCTTTGGGGTAATCACTTTTGGCAAAGAGGCTATTTTGTCGATAGTGTTGGAATCAATGAAGAAATAATACGCCGATATGTAAGACATCAAGAGAAGCAAGAGCGAGTAGAGCAGCAGCAATTGGCGCTGGACTAAACAAAGGCCCCCTTTTAGGGGGCTCACACAAAGCCACCTTCTTTAGAAGGTGGTAATTTACTTGTTACCTTTCTGCGCCGAGCGCTTCATGTATCACTCAATTAGTTGAAGCGCGTTTTTGCCTTGTGCCCTCAACACGGTGTATCTTTATTAAGTGAACAAAGTGATACGACATGACATTCCAGTTACTTTGGCTCACTTATTGCTATTTCAATTCACGGTAACCACTAGGTTGGTGTAATGCTTTAGGTTTTGGCATGCTAATTGCTTTTTGGTTATCAATCACGGTCAGTTCTTAATTGTAGAGGCAAACATGGCTATATCTTTTGACAATGCACTAGGCATCCACCAGCACACGGTGGGCGTACGTGAGCGCAATGCAGAGGTGATTTCCACCAACATCGCACAAGCAAACACGCCTGGTTACAAAGCAAGAGGTTTAGACTTTGCGAAGGAATTGCAAGCGGCAACATCTGGGGCAAGCATTGGTCTTAGTCGCACAGATGGTCGGCATATTCCTGCCACTACAACGTTGGTTGGGGACAAGTTATATCGTCTTCCTACGCAACCAGATACGGGAGATGGCAACACGGTAGACTTGGATTTAGAGCGTAACTTGTTTATGCAAAACCAAATCAGACACCAAGCATCACTCGACTTTCTAGGCAGCAAATTCAAGAACTTAACCAAAGCAATCAAAGGGGAATAATTTAGATGAGCTTATTTAACGTTTTCAATGTGACAGGTTCCGCAATGAGCGCTGAATCCGTTCGTCTGAATACTACCTCAAGCAACTTGGCGAACGCCGACAGTGTCAGCAGCTCTGCGAAAGACACTTACAAAGCGCGTCATGCAGTGTTTGGTGCAGAGTTAAGTAACGCCATGCGTGGCGGTGATACGGTGCCAGTGAAAGTGATGGGTATTGTAGAAAGTGATAAACCGCTGAGTGCGGAGTACAACCCAGACCATCCCCTTGCAAACGAAGAAGGCTACATTTACAAGCCTAACGTCAATGTAATGGAAGAAATGGCAAACATGATTTCAGCTTCTCGTGCATACCAAACTAATGTACAGGTCGCTGATTCTAGTAAACAAATGCTGCTGCGTACGCTGCAGATGGGTCAATAAGGATAAGGGGGTAGCGTATGGCCGGAATTAACAACGTTGGTCAAAGCGGCTTGTCCTATATCGACCAGCTTAAAAGTCTACAAGAGAGTAACAAGAAAGCGGAAGAGAGCACGGGTAAGCAGGACCTAAAACAGGAAGACTTCTTATCATTGCTCACGAAGCAACTGTCTCAGCAAGACCCTTTTAAGCCGGTAAGTAATGACCAGATGATTGCGCAAATGGCTTCATTTGCGACCGTTGATGGCATTGGCAAGATGAACACTCAGTTTGAGAGTTTGAATTCGTCAATGACATCAAATCAAGCGTTACAAGCTTCCTCTTTGGTAGGGCGTGACGTATTGGTCCCAGGAGCAGCAGGTGTGAAGCAGGACGACGCACCAATGGCGGCAATGGTTAAGCTTTCACAATCTATCGATAATTTGTTTGTTCGTGTAGAGGATGAAGCTGGCCAACTGGTTCGTACCTTTGAGGTAGGGGCGAAACCAGCCGGCGACACGCGTGTGCTTTGGGACGGTAAAGATGAAAGCGGAAATCCACTGCCAGCTGGCAAATACAAAGTGAAAGCGTCTGGCTTAGTTGAAGGGGAGTCGCAAGAGTTCCCAGTATCGACGTATGCCAACGTAAACAGCGTATTGCTTGGCAAAGGTGACGGAAACGTATTACTCAATCTGGCTGGTTTTGAATCGCCAGTTCGACTTGCAGAAGTATTGGAAGTCGGCAAAGCGTAGTCATAGCTCGCTAGATTAGGAGATTTTGGAATGTCATATGTATCTTTAAGCGGTTTGTCCGCCGCCCAACTGGATTTGAACACCACCAGTAACAACATTGCGAACGCCAACACGTACGGCTTTAAAGAGTCCCGTGCTGAGTTTGCTGATGTTTACTCTAACTCTTTATTTACTAACGCAAAAACCACACCGGGTGGTGGTGCGCAAGCAAGCCAAGTGGCACAGCAGTTCCATGAAGGCTCTAGCATTTACACCAACAACCCAATGGATTTGCGTGTTTCGGGGACAGGTTTTTTCGCTGTAGCGAAAGAGCGTCTAACTCCACAACAGAATGAACTGACACGTAATGGTGCATTTCACTTAAATAAAGAAAACTACATGGTGACCGCGAACGACGAGTTCTTGTTAGGTTACCAAGTGGACCCAAGCTCTGGTGAGGTTTCTTCATACGAGCCACAACCCATCAATATTCCTGCTGAATTTGGTAAGCCAAAACAAACAGCAAACATTGAAGTGGGTGTGAACTTGCCAGCGAACGGCGATTTGAAAGATCCAACGCAGTTTGATTTTTCAGACCCAGATACATACAACCGTTCAACCTCTTCGACAATTTATGACTCGATGGGTCAGTCTTACAAGCTAACGACGTATTACTTGAAAGATCAGACTCAGCCAAATACATGGAACACTTACTACACCGTGACAGATAAAGAAGGTGAAAAGCCTTTAAATGTTGCGGCTGGTGATGCGCAAACGCCAACAGGTCATGTGGGGCATACCATGAAGTTCAACAACGATGGTACGTTGGCGAGCTTGAACAATGGTCAGCCAATCACTTCTGTGGCTCTGGGTGATCCGGCGACGAACACGACACCAGTCGATATGAATGGTGCCGATCCTGCGCAGACGCTTAACTTCGGCTTAGGCTCAGCAACACAGTTTGCGGCTCCGTTCGAACTGACTAAGTTTGACGAAGACGGTGCAACAACGGGCTTCCTAACCAAAGTTGACTTCGATGAAAACGGCAGCGTATTGGGAACTTACTCAAACGGTGAAAACGTTACATTGGGTCGTGTTGCTCTCGTACGTGTTCCAAACGAGCAAGGTCTGGATAAGAAAGGCGGTACTCAATGGGATTCAACGCAGTTCTCTGGTGACAAGATCTGGGGTGAATCAAATAAAGGCTCTTTCGGCACCATCAATAACGGTATGCTGGAACAGTCAAACATTGATATGACGCAGGAGTTGGTGGACCTGATCTCTGCTCAGCGTAACTTCCAAGCAAACTCACGTTCGCTCGAAGTACACAACCAACTACAACAGAATATCTTACAGATCCGCTAGAGCACTAGCTGGGTCATTCGATACTCTGCTTGAGTAAGCAATGGCGTGTGATTGCTTCTTAGTAATTACCGCTTTGTTCATTTTCATCATGACATTCATCTGATGCTTAGCCTTAATACACCTCACTCAGGCTAAGCATGCTTTGATCTACGATTTGCCGCTGTTGCCGCCGTATGGATCAAAACCTTGCCTCTCGTTACAGTTTTCTGCCCCTATTGACCTCTTTTAATTGTTGATTGTTAATTCAAAGTATTGATTGATAAGCCTATTTTTGTTTTGGCATAACTATTGCTTTTACTCCGTGTACAGAGAGATTTTTTGGAGTAATTTATGGATCGCGCACTGTTTCTCGCAATGAGTGGCGCCAAGCAAAATATGCAGGCACTACAATTGCGCGCTAATAACTTGGCTAACGTAAGCACGACCGGATTTCGGGCTGATTTAGCACAGGCTCGCTCAATGCAGGCTTATGGTGAAGGCCATCCTTCACGTGTATTCAGCATGACAGAGCGTCCAGGGCATAACTTTGCTCAAGGTAGCGTGATTACAACAGGGCGTGATCTGGATGTGACGATTGAAGGCAGCGGTTGGATATCGGTACTCGATCATACAGGGAAAGAAGGGTTGACCCGTAACGGCAACCTAAAAGTCGATCAAAATGGCATGCTTACCAACGCAAGTGGTCATTTGGTGCTGGGTGAAAACGACGCGCCGATTACTTTGCCTATCCCTCTCTCCAAAATTGAAATCGGTCGGGATGGCACCATCTCTGTACTTCCTCAAGGTGCCCCGGCAGAAGAATTCCAAGCGGTTGATCGCATTAAGCTCGTTAAGCCTAATGATCAAAGCTTGTTTAAAGACACCAATGGCTTATTTCGCCATAAAACTCCAAACCAACCTTACGAAGCAGACGCGACTGTTAGTCTCCAGACGGGAGCGATAGAAGGCAGTAACGTGAATGCCGTAGGTGAAATGACCGCATTGATTGACTTACAACGTCAGTTTGAAATGCAAGTCAAGATGATGAGCACAGCTGAAGAAATGGATAAATCTTCAGATTCACTGCTTCGTATGAGTTAACAGAGTTAGAGGTTCACTATGCATCCAGCACTATGGGTAAGTAAAACAGGTCTAGACGCCCAACAAACCAACATTGCCACGATTTCGAACAACTTGGCGAACGCTTCTACTGTCGGCTACAAAAAGAGCCGTGCAGTATTCGAAGATTTGTTCTATCAGAACATCAACCAACCTGGCGGCCAGTCATCTCAGAACACGGAACTGCCAAGTGGTTTGATGTTAGGTGCGGGTTCTAAAGTGGTTGCGACGCAAAAAGTGCACACGCACGGCAATGCACAGACAACGACCAACGCACTGGACATGATGGTGGAAGGCGACGGTTTTTTCCAAGTGACATTGCCGGACGGCAACATCGGTTATACCCGTAACGGTCAGTTCACGCTAAATGGTGAAGGCACGTTAGTCACGTCGGGTTCTGGCTACCCTGTAGAGCCTGAAATTGTGATTCCAGAAGATGCGATTTCTATTACTGTCGGTACGGATGGTGAAGTGTCGGTTCGCGTCCGAGGTCAGCAAGACAACCAAGTCGTTGGTCAGCTAACCATTACAGATTTTGTTAACCCGGGCGGCCTAGAGCCAATTGGTCAGAACCTTTACTTACCAACGGGTGCCAGTGGCGATCCACAAGAGGGTGTTCCTGGTTTGGACGGTTTGGGTGAAATTCGTCAATCCATGCTGGAAGCGTCCAACGTGAATGTAACGGAAGAGTTGGTCAACATGATCGAAGCCCAGCGCGTTTACGAAATGAACTCAAAAGTGATCTCGTCAGTCGATAAAATGATGAGCTTCGTTAACCAGCAATTGTAACGATTAAGAGCAAGATTTGAGGAGCTCACGATGAAACGTATTTGCCTACTCGCTTTGATTGCTACGATGTCGGGCTGTGCCATGTTGGAACCGATTGAAACGGATGAAGTGACACAAGCAACCACTGTGGTCGACGCAGTAGAAGGCGATAAATCGAAAGAAGAGAGCAGCGGTATTGTAGATACTTTACGTGGTAGAAGCGATCCGGTTGCTGGCGACCCTGCTTGGGCTCCAATTCATCCGAAAAACAAACCTGAGCATTATGCTGCTGCAACAGGTTCGTTGTTTAGCGCCGAGCACATTACCGATCTCTACGACGATTCTAAACCACGTGGTATTGGCGACATTATTACCGTAACACTGGATGAGACAACCAGTGCGACGAAAAGCGCAAATGCCGATTTATCGAAAACCAATGAAGCGCAAATGGACCCGCTTCAAGTGGGCGGAGAAGAGCTGCAAATTGGCGGAAAATATAATTTCTCTTATGACTTAAACAATTCCAACTCATTTGCAGGTGACTCTTCTGCAAAGCAGAGCAACAGCATCAGTGGTTACATCACTGTTGAGGTGATTGAAGTACTGGCAAACGGGAACCTCGTGATCCGCGGTGAGAAGTGGATGACGCTAAATACAGGTGATGAGTACATACGTTTAAGTGGCACTATTCGTCCGGATGATATTAATTTCGACAACACCATTGCATCAAATCGTGTTTCTAACGCAAGAATTCAATACTCAGGGACTGGTTTGCAACAAGATATGCAAGAGCCAGGCTTCTTGGCACGATTCTTTAATGTAGCGCTATAACACGCCGTTCTGACGGCAATTTGACTGCAAGAGATAAGTAAGCATGAAAAAACTCCTTTTAGTACTGATGAGCGTTGCTCTGTTTTCTACCGTAGCCCAAGCCGCACGTATCAAAGACGTCGCGCAAGTGGCAGGTGTACGAAGCAACCAACTCGTGGGTTATGGTTTGGTTTCAGGCTTACCTGGTACGGGTGAAGCGAACCCGTTTACAGAGCAAAGTTTCGCCGCCATGCTGCAAAACTTCGGCATTCAGATGCCGCCGGGCACAAAGCCAAAAATTAAAAACGTTGCCGCAGTCATGGTTACGGCAGAGTTGCCGCCTTTCTCTAAACCGGGTCAGCAAGTGGACGTGACTGTCTCTTCCATCGGAAGTGCTAAAAGTTTGCGTGGTGGTACGCTACTACAAACGTTCCTCAAAGGTCTCGACGGTCAAGTTTACGCGGTTGCTCAAGGTAACTTAGTGGTGAGCGGCTTCAGTGCTGAAGGCGCTGACGGTTCTAAAATCGTAGGTAACAATCCAACCGTTGGTCTTATCTCTAGTGGTGCGACAGTAGAGCGAGAAATTCCAAACCCATTTGGTCGTGGTGATTACATCACGTTCAACTTGCTTGAGTCAGACTTCACAACGGCTCAACGTATGGCGGATGCTGTAAACAACTTCCTTGGCCCACAAATGGCGAGCGCTGTTGACGCGACATCAGTGCGCGTGCGTGCTCCTCGTGACGTCAGCCAGCGTGTTGCGTTCTTATCGGCAATCGAAAACCTAGAGTTCGACCCAGCAGATGGTGCAGCCAAAATCATCGTTAACTCTCGCACGGGCACCATCGTAGTTGGTAAGCATGTGCGTCTTAAACCAGCAGCAGTAACGCACGGCGGCATGACGGTTGCGATCAAAGAAAACCTGAATGTTAGCCAGCCTAACGGCTTTTCTGGTGGGCAAACCGTAGTCGTACCAGACTCGGATATCGAAGTCAGCGAAGAGCAAGGCAAAATGTTTAAGTTCGAACCAGGCTTAACGTTGGATGATTTGGTCCGTGCCGTGAACCAAGTCGGGGCTGCGCCTTCGGACTTGATGGCAATTTTACAAGCATTGAAGCAAGCTGGTGCCATTGAAGGCCAGTTGATCATCATTTAATGGTTAGGAGGTAGGTATAATGAACAATCCTAACGACATTGGTTTTATCCATGACATCAGTTCTCTGGACACTCTGCGTCAAAAAGCAGTGAAAGAGGGAAAAGATGGCGAGCAAGAAGCATTGCATGCGGCTGCTCGTCAGTTCGAATCGATCTTCACCTCCATGATGTTGAAATCCATGCGTGAAGCCAATGAGGGCTTTGAGTCCAACATGATGAACAGCCAAAACGAGAAGTTCTACCGACAAATGTTGGATGAACAGATGGCGAGTGAATTGAGTTCGTCTGGTTCAATGGGACTGGCCGATATGATTGTTAAGCAATTAACGGCTGGGCAAGGGAACGACAAAAAAGAAACGGCTATGCGTGATGCGGCAAACAATGCTGCGGAATATCGTCGTGTTGACCCGAAAAAAGCGCGCGAGATTGAACAGCGCTTGATTGAATCTGGTCAACTATCTCGACCAAGCAATGAACCCACTCGATTCGATTCACCAGAATCCTTTGTTAACTCGATGAAGCCATACGCGGAGAAAGCTGCGAAAGCCCTAGGAGTCGAGCCATCTCTGCTACTTGCGCAAGCCGCTTTGGAAACGGGGTGGGGACAAAAGGTCGTGAAGAACGCGCGTGGCAGCAGCAACAACTTATTTAATATCAAAGCAGATCGAAGCTGGCAGGGTGACAAAGTGACGACTCAAACTTTAGAGTTCCACGATAACACGCCAGTGAAAGAGACGGCAGCGTTTCGCTCCTACTCAAGTTACGAAGACAGCTTTAATGACTTTGTACGATTTTTGAATGACAACCCACGTTACGAGACAGCATTGCAGAAACGCGGGAATTCAGAGTTGTTTATTCGCGGTATCCACAGTGCGGGTTACGCGACCGATCCGAATTACGCAGATAAAGTCCTGCAGGTGAAGGATAAAATCGAAAGTATGTAATGTCTCTGCGACAATTTATGACGTTCTCGAAGGCTTGCCATAGTGCAAGCCTTCACTTTATCTGAACATTTACGTCTTTCTATCACTTGGCACATCTTTTGCTTTTAATGTGTCTAGGTGATCGGTTTTGCCGATTTATATTTCGTTTTCGGGGGCATGTATGGCGTCAGATCTTCTGAATGTAGGTACTCAAAGTGTGCTTACTGCTCAGAGACAATTAAACACCACTGGTCATAACATTTCTAATGTTAATACAGAGGGTTATAGCCGTCAGTCTGTTATCCAAGGCACGAATGATCCGCGCATGTTTGGTGGTTCTACCTACGGCATGGGTGTGCATGTGGAAAATGTTCGCCGCTCGTGGGATCAGTTTGCCGTGAATGAACTGAACCTGTCGTCGACCAACAATGCCAACAAAACGGATACCCAAGACAATCTTGATATGCTCTCTAGCATGTTGAGCTCTGTGGCATCGAAGAAAATTCCTGAGAACCTGAATGAGTGGTTCGATGCGGTAAAAACCATGGCAGATACCCCGAACGATTTAGGGGCACGAAAAGTGGTATTGGAAAAGGCGAAAATCTTCTCTGATACATTAAATGATTTCCACGAAACCGTGCGACTGCAATCTGATGTCACCAATAAAAAATTGGATATGGGCATTGAGCGCGTTAATCAACTTGCGTTGGAAATTCGCGATATTCATCGACTGATGATGCGTACTCCCGGCCCACATAATGACCTGATGGATCAGCATGAAAAGCTGGTTACTGAGCTGTCAGAGTACACCAAAGTTACCGTAACCCCACGCAAAAATGCGGAAGGGTTTAATGTTCATATCGGCAATGGACACACTCTTGTTTCTGGCACGGAAGCAAGCCAGCTTAAAATGATCGATGGCTATCCGGATGTTCATCAAAGACGATTAGCAATGGTGGAAGGGAATGGCATTAAAGCAATCAAGTCTGATGATATGGATGGCAAAATCGGCGCTTTACTTGAAATGCGCGACAAACACATCCCACAACTGCAAGATGAAATGGGCCGTTTAGCAACGGGCTTCTCCTACAAAATTAATCAGCTGCAATCTCAAGGTCTGGATCTCAACGGTAAGATAGGTAAAGACGTATTTACTGACGTGAACTCTGAGCTGGTGGCAAAATCTCGAGTTTTTGCTGCGCCTGACTCTCAAGCTGATGTTGCGGTTTACATCGAGGACATTTCCGCGATCAAAGGTGGTGAATATTCGCTGCGTTATGATGGCGACCAATACAGCGTGACAACACCGAAAGGTGAGCAAATGTCGTTGAACATCGACCGTTCGGATTCGTCGTTTGTTCTGGATGGTATGAAAGTGCAAATTGGTGAAGGCCTTGCCGCCGGTGAGCGCGTATTGCTACGCCCAACGAGAAGTGGTGCAGCCATCATAAAGATGGAAACCAATGACGCAAAAGCTATTGCCGCACAAAGTTATGAAGCCTCAACCACTTTTGCCCAAGGTAACGCCAAGTTTAAAATTCGTGAGGCGGGGGATGTTAAAGAGTTTGAGGTTACCGTACAACCAGCCGACGAGAAGCATGATAAGCCGTGGTTAAAGATCACGGATAACAAGGGTAATTTACTATCGGACAAATACTCATACCCGTTAGATAAAGATAACCCGAAGATTGAAATATCAGTGCCGAAAAGCCATCCGCTGTATAAAAACGGCGATGCAACCGTGTTTGAGTTGAGCGAAGGCGCACTGATGAATGATAAATTCACCGCAAACTTGGTGCCTTCTGAAGGTGGTAACGGCAACTTGAGAAAAATGCAGAAGATCCAAACAGACAAGATGATGGATGGAAAATCCAGCACCTTGATCGATGTTTATCATAACCTCAATACTGAAGTTGGACTGAAGTCTTCTACAGCAAACCGTTTAGCCTCCGTCGCTCGTTTAGAGCATGAAGCGGCGCAAGAGCGCGTTGCTTCTATTTCTGGTGTTAACCTCGATGAAGAAGCGGCCAACATGATGAAGTTTCAACAAGCGTACATGGCTTCATCACGTGTGATGCAAGCGGCGAATGATACCTTCAATACCATTTTACAACTGAGGTAAGGAGAAGAGATAAGTGCTAACCCGAATTTCTAGTTTCCATAACTATCAGTCCGTACAAAATGATCTGCGTCGTCAAGAGAATAAGGTTCACCACAACCAAGAGCAACTTGCTTCAGGGAAAAAGTTACTGAAACCTAGTGACGACCCCCTCGCTGCGCATTACATCCAAAACATTAGTCAGCAACAAGAACAGCTACAACAATATCTTAGCTCGATAGTGTTGGTGCGTAATCGTCTAGAAAACCACGAAGTTAATATCGCCAATGCGGAGAATTTTGCCGACGAGTCGAAGCGCTTAACGATGGAGATGATTAACGGTGCCTTTTCTGCTGAAGACCGACAAGCAAAGAAGCGTGAGTTAGAAGAGATTGCGAACAACTTCCTTAACTTGGTGAACTCGCAAGATGAATCTGGTAACTACGTTTTTGCTGGCACTAAGCCAAAAAGTCAACCATTCTATCGCGATAAAGACGGTAGTGTTCAGTACGCTGGAGACGATTATCAGCGCAAAATGAAAGTCTCTAGCATGCTCGAGATGCCAATGAACGATCCTGGCAGCAAGCTGTTTATGGAGATACCAAACCCATTTGGCGACTATCAGCCGAATTACGATCTACAAAACGGCTCTGAGCTGTTGCTAAACAAAGCCACTAACGTTGACGCGAAGGATGATGCGGCGTATCGCGTGACATTTGTCGATATGAATAACGGCAAATTTGGTTACCAATTAGAGCGTAACGGCAAAGTAGTGGATGCCGATGAGTTTTCTCCAGAGAAAGGGATTGAATACAAAGGCCTGAAAGTGCACGTAAAAGGCCAAATTACGCCTGGTGACAGCATTGAGATCGAAAAGCGGGCAGAGTTCAGCATTTTCGATACCTTCAAGGATGCAATGGCATGGTCAGACAAATCGGTTTCGGATACGTCGGCGACTGCTAAATTGCACCAAATGACAGAAGAATTCCACGCTGCTTTTATCCATTTGAATAAAGCGCGTACAGATGCCGGTGCTCGATTGAGTACGCTGGATATCCAAGAGCAAAATCATGAAGACTTTAATTTGTCTCTCGCAAAAGCGAAGAGCAACTTTGAGGACTTGGATTACTCTAAAGCCGTGATCGAGTTCAGTGAAAACTCGCGAGCGTTACAGGCATCGCAACAAGCATTCGGTAAGACCAAAGATCTAACGTTGTTTAACTACATCTAGTATGACACTCATACACATTGTCTGATTTTGATGCCTTATGTGCAAAGCCTTAAGCGCGATAAGTCGACGTAACCTGAGAGTCTGAGATGTCATGCGGCACGATTTTACCCAAAGCGGCAATGATGCGGGAGGCAAGTCGGGCGGCAACAGGGCAGCGTTCAATACACTTGGGGTGAGGTGAGTCTTACAAACCGGAAATAGCTTAATGATAAAGCTAACTTATTGTTTATTTGATTCTTTTAAAAGTAGTTAAATAATTTACGCAAGTTGGCACACAAATTGTATTGAAAATATCAGAACAGATTTAGAGATTCTAAACCCTGCGTTTAAGGCAGATTTAGCAAGTAACTTTTACGGTCAGTGCTTATCCAAATGAGAGTAAAGCTGGCCGCTTCGCAAAAGCTTGCGAACTCAACAGGAGAGCAAAATGGCTGTAACAGTTAGTACTAACGTCTCCGCGATGACCGCGCAGCGTTACCTAAACAAAGCGACTGATGAATTAAACACGTCGATGGAGCGCTTATCTTCAGGACATAAGATTAACAGTGCAAAAGATGATGCGGCAGGTCTACAGATCTCTAACCGCTTAACTGCACAGTCTCGTGGCCTAGATGTCGCAATGCGTAACGCGAACGATGGTATCTCGATTGCACAAACCGCTGAAGGTGCGATGAATGAGGCAACCTCTGTCATGCAACGAATGCGTGACCTTGCGATTCAATCATCGAACGGTACTAACTCTCCAGCTGAGCGTCAGGCGATCAACGAAGAGTCAATGGCATTGATTGACGAGCTAAACCGTATTGCAGAAACCACTTCATTTGGTGGTCGTCGTCTATTGAACGGCTCATTCGGTGAAGCGGCATTCCAGATTGGTGCGAGCTCAGGTGAAGCCATGATCATGGGACTCACCAGCATTCGTGCGGACGATACTCGCATGGGCGGTGTGACCTTCTTATCTGAGAACGGTAAAGATAAAAACTGGAGTGTTGACCCAGCTAAATCTGACTTGAAGATCACGCTACCAGGTATGGGTGAAGACGAAGACGGCAATGTTGATGATCTAGAAATCAACATTAATGCCAAAGCGGGCGACGACATCGAAGAGCTTGCCACTTACATTAATGGTCAGTCTGATATGATTAATGCGTCTGTAAGTGAAGATGGCAAGTTGCAAGTTTTTGTCGCGCATCCAAACGTTCAGGGTGAGATTTCTATTTCTGGTGGATTAGCATCTGAGCTTGGCCTGAGTGATGAACCTATCAGAACGTCAGTACAAGATATTGATATGACCACGGTACAAGGTTCTCAAAACGCGATTTCTGTGCTGGATTCGGCACTGAAATACGTAGACTCGCAACGTGCAGACTTAGGTGCGAAGCAAAACCGTTTGAGTCACAGCATCAACAACTTGGCGAATATCCAAGAAAACGTTGACGCATCGAACAGCCGAATTAAAGATACAGATTTTGCGAAAGAAACCACGCAAATGACCAAAGCACAAATTTTGCAACAAGCAGGTACATCGATTCTTGCTCAAGCGAAACAGTTGCCAAACTCTGCAATGTCACTATTGCAGTAGTTTACTTAGCCTGTACTCAATACATTCAGACGTGGATGGGAATGCAGGCTTTTGGCAAGCAGCTTTACAATAGAATGAGCGGCTCTCTCATCTCTCACCTGCCAATCATTTTCAATGTAAAGTTGCACTCGGTATGCCGGAAATGTGTTCATTTCTCTTGATCTCCACATAGGCTCTGGCGACCAACCTAGCCCCAGTTCTCTCAAAGGAAAAGGGGCTTTTTCTTTTCTAATCTTCACGTCTATCGTCTGCGAACTTACCTTTAATTGTTTCCTTTTGCTGATTTTCTATACAATTTAGCCCTCTCGGCTCGATTTGTGGAAACTTGAGCACTTTTTCTTACTTTTCTTCAATTTTATTAGCTAAATCTCGCAATGTTATTTTTTTAAACTTTTTTCTAAAGCTTCTGAATTTGGTGTCGTTAATAGAGGTAACTTTGAGAGAACTACTTGGTTTTCCGAGACGTCGGAAACCGCTACACCGGAAAATCAATTGGAGAAATCACCA
>NZ_JAWPOT010000278.1:0-693 GCF_033344415.1 Vibrio sp. 1727 | reverse complement strand
CGTTATCATTTTTTTGTGTTGCTACGATCTTAAGTTTGATGCCAAACATTTCTCGATAAAGGATGCCCTTCAAATGGAAGAAGAATGGCAAGACAAAAATAAAGCCAATACCGTAGAACATAGCCGCAACAATAAACATCAACATAACGCCCATGTAAAGCCCTGCCACAACAAAAATCTTCTTATTGATCGCACGTAGTGATAATAATAACGATTGCATAGGTGGCACTCTTTTCTCGCAAATCAGTAAGATAGAGTGACTAAACGCCATTGCTAAATATAATGAAAGCGGTGGAAGGATCATTCCCGCGACACCTTGCAACGTTAAACTGAACAGCGTTGCAATAATAACAGGAACGGTAAATTGCAGACCTTTACCGACATGACGAACTTTGGTTTTTAGCCCTGCTACGTGACTCATTGCCATCAAACTGATCCCAGCATAAATGGGGGCGCTGATCACTTCATAACTAAAGTTAGCGATATAAATAGCAGAAACGATATTAGCGGTGAATGCTTCCGGATTTTCTATCGCATCGAGAATGACACTTGGGTCGCCCAATTGAAGTTGAAGTGCAATGTAGAAACACCCCATCTGGACAAAAAGCAAAAGAATAATCGCTGGCGAGAACGATAAAAAGTATTGAATGGTTGCGCGCCAAGCTTCACTAAATACAGCCCTCGCTTTTAGTT
>NZ_JAWPOT010000277.1:0-693 GCF_033344415.1 Vibrio sp. 1727 | reverse complement strand
ATTGAAGTACTCGAAGATTGTGAGCCTACGCAAGAGCTTCTCGATGCAATAAAACATCTGCACGAATGCGGCTACCGAATTGCACTGGACGACTTTGTACCAACTAAGGCTTGGAAACGCTTTCTTCCGTACGTATCGATGATCAAATTTGATATTCGTTTAGTACCAATTGAAAAAGCGGCAATTTTCATCCAAGCATTGAGCCAGTTTAATATCGATTTTTTGGCTGAAAAAGTCGAAACCTATGAAGAGTTTGAACAAGCGCTTGACGCTGGTTTTAACTACTTTCAAGGTTACTTCTTTAGTAAACCAGAAATGATCCAAAAGAAGCGCCTCAACCCGGCGTTTTTAACCGTCATCCAGTTGTGTAAAGAGATTGCTGACAAACCCATCGACTTCAATGAAGTGGAGCGTCTGTTCTCTATTGATGTGACGCTTTCTTATAAGTTGCTCACTTACGTCAACTCGGGTTACACGCTCACAACCAAGATCAAATCGTTTAGACAGGCGCTGATTTATCTGGGCGAAGAACGTTTACGACGCTTTATTTCTCTGGTTGCGATTGCTTCTGTGCAAGAGGACAAGCCAGATTCACTCTACTCGCTTGCTATTCAACGCGCTCGTATGTGTGAAATTTTGCTTAGCCAAATGGAAACCAAGTACGATCCTGGACAAGCCTTTCTGACTGGTATG
>NZ_JAWPOT010000276.1:0-693 GCF_033344415.1 Vibrio sp. 1727 | reverse complement strand
CAAGGTCAGCACTTGATCCCAACCCAAAAAGCGCTAGAAATTGATCGCTCTTTAGGTGAGCCGTTGGAATCGCTGCGCCAATTGTTGTCGCCCGTCGAGTTCGATCCTCAGCAGTGCGATCAGACGTTCACTATCGCGACCACGGACTACGCTATGCAAACCATTCTGCCGTTTGCTTTACCGCGCATTTATCAAGAAGCGCCGAATGTGTCGTTTAACTTTTTGCCTTTGCAGCATGACCGTTTATCCGATCAGTTGACTTATGAAGGGGCCGATCTCGCCATTTGTCGCCCAACTGGCCCCGTAGAGCCGCTGCGTAGCGAGATTCTTGGTCGCGTTGGCGTGTTGTGTTTACTGTCCAAACAGCATCCTTTGGCGAATCAAGAGATGAGTTTGGACGACTATTTGAGCCACCCTCACGCGATGATTGCCATCAGTGACGGAGTGAAAGCGTTGATTGAGCAAGCTTTAATCGACAAGCCGCAACGCAAAATGGTGCTGCGTGCGTACCATTTAGAAGCTGCGCTGGCGATTGTGGATACTCTGCCTATCATCATTACCGTTCCGGCAGATTTGGCGTATCTGGTTGCTGAGCGTTATGACCTAGTCGTAAAACCGTTGCCATTCCAATTTACGCCTTTTGATTATTCGATGATTTGGCATGCGCGCTGTGAGCATTCTCCTGCTCAAGAA
>NZ_JAWPOT010000275.1:0-694 GCF_033344415.1 Vibrio sp. 1727 | reverse complement strand
CCAATGCAACGTGTCCGGAAAACGATAGCTTGACGGTCACGAACGTCCCGCTTGCGGTTCCATCGGCGGGAACGATCACGCAGATTAGCGCGACGGAATGGCGCTTTGAACCATCAGTAAACTTCAACGGCGACGTGAGTTTTGTCTATGACATTACTGATGATGGCACGACCAATGGAGCACCGGATCCAATCACAATCAGCGGTTCTGCGGTCATGAACGTTCAAGCGGTTAATGATGCTCCGGAGATTGATGGCTCATTAGTAACCAGCACGATCTTCGAATCGGCAGGTCAAAAAATATCAGGCATTACGATAGCGGATGTGGATTTCACTGGTATCCATGAGAACGAGATCATGACGATTTCGCTCAGCACGAGTGAAGGTGATGTCAGTGTTATCGCGCCATCCGGCAGTGGTGTGACGCAAGGTGTTGGTTTAGCGGGTGAAACCGTTTTGATGGGGACGTTGTCCCAACTTAATGCGGTGTTGACTTCGACAGATCCAAATGTCGGTGTTTTTGTCGATGCAAGTGACGTGAACAGTTCAGCGATTTCATTGACGGTTACAGCGGACGATAATGGAATTTACTACGAGAATTCCACAGGAACGTCGCTGCAAACCACCGAAACGTTTGATATCAACGTGACACCTGTGGCAGACAAACCGACGCTTGCCTTTGACGCGAACTTTAA
>NZ_JAWPOT010000274.1:0-696 GCF_033344415.1 Vibrio sp. 1727 | reverse complement strand
TGTTCGGCTTACCTCCACCTTTTCCGCCGCCCTTACCACCACCAGAACCAGCAACCGTGATGTTATCGCTCCATCCACTCCAGAACAAAGAACCATCGCTTTGCTGAATGGTGCCAACACGATAATGCACTTCGCCATTGGCGCTGGAATCTTCAAACGTCGTGGCCGTAGGGTCGAGAACATCCCAACTGCTTAGGCTTTGCCATCGATTACGTTTTGCATTCCAACTCTCGCGTTCGACTCTAAAGCCTGCAATGGCATCCTGATCCCCCAAGTAGTTCCAATTGAGAAAGACAATACTATTGGTGATCGAGATAGAAAGAGCTTCTGGTGCCTTAACGACTAGAGGAGGAGGCGGTGGCGGTTCCGAAGGTGTTGCAGTCAGAGCTCCCACCAAATTAAGTCGTCCGTATTGAGAGATGCTCTGTAAATCTTGTCCATCAGCACCTATTGGATCCGCTCCTTGTTCCAACATCATACGAATCATCTGGTTACAAGGTACGCCAGAGGCATCTTGGCAAGTTGCAGGATCGGATAACTGATCTGCATATTTGTATGCCCAAAGTAACGCAGCTGCGCCAGCAACATGAGGACTGGCCATGGATGTACCCGACTGCCAATGCAGACAGGCGTCATTATCGTAATCGAAGGTGCCACACTGCTCATTTGGCATCGTCGAGAGAATACTGTCACCGG
>NZ_JAWPOT010000273.1:0-697 GCF_033344415.1 Vibrio sp. 1727 | reverse complement strand
AGCACCATCTGGCAACTCGCCTTCTTTCTCTTCCCATGCACCGGAGATACCACGTTGTGCTAATTCAGAAGTTGGCAAACGGCGGTGCGGGTTTGAAGGACCTGCCATGTTACGGCTGACTGATGACAAATCGAATTCCAGTACACGCTCGTAAACCGCAGTATCAAGATCGTCTGCCCAAAGTCCGGTTTGCTTTGCGTATTTCTCAACTAAGTCAACTTGCTGTTCGTCACGACCAGTCAGTTTTAGGTAGTTGATCGTCTGCTCATCGATGTAGAACATACCCGCGGTTGCACCGTACTCTGGTGTCATATTGGAGATGGTTGCACGGTCACCAATTGTTAGGTCGCGAGCACCTTCACCAAAGAATTCAAGATATGAAGAAACAACACGCTCATTACGTAAGAACTCGGTAATCGCCAGAACGATATCCGTTGCGGTAATACCCGGCTGACGCTTACCCGTTAACTCAACACCCACGATGTCTGGTAGGCGCATCATTGACGGGCGGCCAAGCATCACGGTTTCGGCTTCCAGACCACCAACACCAATCGCGATAACGCCCAGTGCATCAACATGAGGCGTATGACTGTCTGTACCAACACACGTATCTGGGTAAGCAATGCCCTGCTTCGCCTGCACAACCGGAGACATTTTCTCCAGGTTAATTTGGTGCATGATGCCGTTACCTGCGGGA
>NZ_JAWPOT010000272.1:0-697 GCF_033344415.1 Vibrio sp. 1727 | reverse complement strand
GGCGAAAGCCGAGTTAAAGCGCGTAAAACAAGCGACTTCTGATGATGCCATTGCCAGCGTAAACTTAGACCGAGCCATCAGCAGCTACGAACGTAGCCTCTCTGCCGTCAAAGTGGTTGAGAAAAACATCCAACGTGCAAAAGATGCCCTGCGTTACACCACTCTACGAGCACCATTCACTGGCATTGTTGCCGACGTTTCTGTTGATCCACATGAACAAACCTTGCCGGGCGGCAGTGTTGTGTCAATTCAGCAAGAAGACAGCTGGGAAGTGGACATCGACGTACCGGAAAATATGATTGCTCAATTCGCACTAGGTCAGCCGGCATCGTTGACTTGGTATGATTCGGAGCAATCCTACCAAGCAACCGTGGCAGAAATCGCGCCGAAGAAACACTTGCTCAAACAAACCTATACCGTCACGCTAGACATCGATTCGATTTCCAGTGCGCTATTCAACGGTAAAGCAGTCACGGTTAATACCGCACTCAACACCAGTCACTCAAGCCATTGCTTTCCTTACTCTGCAATTTTGGGTGAGAAACAAACTCTGCACGTGAATGTGGTTCGTGATGCGGTTATTCATTCAGAGCCGGTCAACCTTGACTCTATCGACGCATACCAAGCGTGTGTTTCCGGAAGTTTTGAGCAAGGCGATTATGTGGTGATCAGCGGTAGTCATTATCTAAGCGAGGGC
>NZ_JAWPOT010000271.1:0-697 GCF_033344415.1 Vibrio sp. 1727 | reverse complement strand
TCGCGAACGAGTTCATTACGAGAACGAGGTAAGTTTTCGCCCATATTCGCCCAGTACGCAACCATGCCCTCAAGCGTTTCGATATCCGTTAAACGTGCAGGACGTACTTTAACGGCCGAACTATCACGCTGCGCCAAACGCTTGTCCGCTTGGTCAACGGCATAAGCGACTTGTTTTGGTGACACGCCACCAAGCGCGCTACGTTTTTCTAGACAAGACTCAATCGTTAGGATGTCGTACACATCGTTGTCGATGACGTCAGAGAACTCTTGTAACTCTTGCAGTGACAGCTCTTCCAGTGCACAACCTTTGGCAATCGCGCCAACGACAGCCACACCGACAATATGATGCGCTTCTCGGAAAGGAATGCCTTTCGCGACCAAGTAGTCCGCTAATTCTGTGGCATTGGCGTAGCCTTGTTTCGCGGCTTCTAACGTACGTTCGCCATTAACCTTAATCCCATCGAAACACAACGCTGCCATTTCCATACAGTCGTTCCATGTATCAAGCGCATCGAACAAACCTTCTTTGTC
This sequence comes from Vibrio sp. 1727, assembly GCF_033344415.1. Classification (NCBI taxonomy): domain Bacteria; kingdom Pseudomonadati; phylum Pseudomonadota; class Gammaproteobacteria; order Vibrionales; family Vibrionaceae; genus Vibrio; species Vibrio sp. 1727. Next base: position 164 of record NZ_JAWPOT010000271.1, on the reverse strand, counting down.
TTCTTGCATGTCTTTGTTGTACGCCAGTGGCAGGGCTTTGACTGTCATCATCATGCCAGCAAGTGCGCCGTACACGCGACCAGTCTTACCACGAATGAGCTCTAGCGCATCTGGATTTTTCTTCTGTGGCATCAATGACGAGCCAGATGTCACTGTGTCTGCCA
>NZ_JAWPOT010000270.1:0-698 GCF_033344415.1 Vibrio sp. 1727 | reverse complement strand
AACAGTGAAGCCTGTTCACCAAGCGACAGTAGAGAAGTTCGGCGATCAATGGACGAAGCCAGAGAACTTTGTAGGTAACGGTGCTTATGTTGTTGACAACTGGGTTGTGAACGAGCGTCTAGTATTGAAGCGTAACGAGCAATACTGGGACAACGAAAACACCACACTAGAGAAAGTTACTTTCCTACCGATTGAAAACCAAGTTGCAGAAATGAACCGCTTCCTAGCGGGTGAAATCGACTTCACGAACGAACTGCCAACAGAGCACTTCAAGCGTCTGAAGAAAGAGCACCCACAAGAAGTATCTGTGACGGGTAACCTATGTACTTACTACTACATCTTCAACACGAAGAAAGCTCCGTTTGATGATGTACGTGTTCGTCAAGCTATCTCTTACGCGATTGACCGTAACATCGTAACTGATGCGATTTTAGCTCAAGGTCAAAAACCAGCTTACTTCCTAACGCCAGAAATCACAGCAGGTTTCAACCCAGAAATTCCTGCTTACGGCAAGATGACGCAAGAAGAGCGTAACGCAGAAGCGGCTCGTCTATTGGAAGAAGCAGGCTACGGCGCAGATAATCCACTTAAGTTTAACCTTCTTTACAACACGTCTGAGAACCACAAGAAAATTGCGGTTGCTCTAGGCTCTATGTGGAAGAAAACACTTGGTCTAGATGTAACGCTAGAAAACCAAG
>NZ_JAWPOT010000269.1:0-699 GCF_033344415.1 Vibrio sp. 1727 | reverse complement strand
TCTGACAGCGAGAGACTTTACGTCAGTGGGTTGATTTATGAGTATATGGCTAACATCAAGCAGCCTTATTACGGAAGTAGCCAAATCTTAAACAATGATTTCGCGAAGTTAGAATCTGAGTACATTCTCGCTTTAAACGAACGTAAACATGGCAGTTATGACGCTTCAGTTGCCAGTTTCAGCTCGTTAAGGCAAAAGATGAAACAAAATGGTGACGTGGAAGGTAAAGCGTTAATGAATTACCAGCTTTGCTACACGCTAAACCAGCAAGGCCGTTATCACAAAGCAAACTTCTTTTGCTCATCTCTCGAAAGCCATTTAGACGATAAGCACGCAGAAGTCTTCCCTGCAGACTTGGCGTTGCGAGTCGTAGCGAACAACTACAATTATCGCGGCGACTACGAAAAAGCTCTGAGCTTGTACCGCCGTCTGCTTGCCAATATGTCTTATCAAAGCGACCCATCTGGTATTTATAACGATGTCGGCAATTTACTGGCCGAATTAGGACAGTTTGAGCAATCGGAGCAATACCTCATCCAATCCTTGCTTGCGCGTCAACTTGAGGAGGCCCCACTCAAAGTAGCGCAAGTCGAACACAGCCTAGCTCGGATGTATAACAAATCGAAAGATTTCGATAAGGCCATTAGCCACTACCAGAACTCATTGAAAATCTTGGAAGAGCTCCACTATCCGTATGGA